>NZ_JBFHGM010000170.1:0-11386 GCF_041583095.1 Draconibacterium sp. | reverse complement strand
ATTTGTAATGCAACATTCCATTCTGAAATTATTTAAGGGCGACCGCGTGCTTTGGATGGTGCTGATGCTGTTATCGGTGTTGTCGCTGCTTATCGTGTACAGTTCAACGGGTGCATTGGCCTATCGTGTGGCTCAGGGAAACACCATGAAATACCTTTTCCGCCAGGTGGTGTTTTTAGGGGCAGGAATTGGGGTAATTTTGCTCATGGTGAATGTGCTGCCCATAAAGTTGTACTCAAAATTGGCATGGTGGGTTTTGCTGGCCAGTATCGGATTTTTACTTTTTTCCATTGTGATGCGCGGAACGTCATTCGTTTCTTCCAGCGGGCGTACACTTAATTTCTGGGGAGCTACTTTTCAACCGGCCGAGATGGCGAAGATTTCACTGGTCTTATTTTCTGCTAAAATTTTAGGAAAACGCCAAAAAACAAAAGGCGATTTGTGGGAAGCATTTAAGAAGATAATATTTTATACGGCTATTGTCTGTGGTTTGATTTTTATATCCGATTTCTCAACCTCGGCATTGCTTTTCGCAACAATTATGACCATGATGTTTTGCGGCCGAATTCCATTAAAATATTTGTTCTCGCTTGTAGGTGTGGGAATTGCGTTGGTGGTAACGATTTACTTTACTGCCGATCTTTTACCGGATAGTATTGGCCGTGTGCACACCATAAAGGGGCGAATCGAACGGTTTATTAATCCTCCGCCACCTGAAGCATCGCAAGGAATTACACAGGCCGACTATGCAAAACTGGCCATTTATTCCGGCGGAATTTTGGGAAAAGGCCCCGGCCATTCTGATGTAAGTAATTACATGGCTGCAGCATATAACGATTTTATTTTTGCCATAATTGTTGAAGAATATGGTTTGTTGGGCGGCATTGCGGTAATCATGCTTTTCCTGATTTTCTTTTTCAGGGGAGTGGTGATCGTCAGGCGGGCCACGCGAACGTTTCCGGCGTTTATGGTTATTGGACTAACATTGGTACTGGTTTTTCAGGCCATGATAAATATAGGTGTTTCAAGCGGAGCGTTACCGGTAACCGGACAGCCGTTGCCGTGGATAAGTTTGGGCGGAACATCGTTGTTGTTTACTTCGCTGGCTTTTGGGTTGATTCTTAGTGTGAGTCACCAAAATCAGAAGGACAAAGAAGTAGTGGAGCAGCCGATTATGATTAAAGCTCCTGACGAAGATTACGAAATAGAAAACGATGCAGTCAATGACTGAAATAATAAGTGAGTAACATTGAAGCATAAATGAATTTTTATCTCACCCAGGATAGGGGAATATAAAGATTGCAATAGATGAGACAAAAGATAAATAGAGCCATAATTAGCGGAGGTGGTACCGGAGGACATATTTTTCCGGCGCTTGCCATTGCCAACGAAATTAAAAAGCGCAACCCTGACGCTGACATTTTATTTGTTGGTGCCGAAGACCGGATGGAAATGGAGAAAGTGCCGGCCGCCGGTTATAAAATTATTGGCTTGCCTGTGATGGGATTTCCGCGGAAACCCAGCATGAAAGTATTTACGTTCTTTAAAAAGTTGCGTCAAAGTTCGAAGCTGGCTAAAAAGATTGTGGCCGATTTTCACCCGGAAGTAGCTATTGGAGTTGGCGGTTATGCGAGCGGCCCACTGTTAAGGGCAGCTGCAAAAGATAAGGTGCCTTGTTTAATTCAGGAACAGAATTCATACGCCGGAATCACCAATAAACTACTAAGCAAGAAAGTTAATTCCATTTGTGTGGCTTACGATAAAATGGAGCGGTTCTTTCCGGCAGAAAAACTGATTTTTACAGGAAATCCTGTTCGTGAAAATTTGACCGAAAAACAAAATAGAAAAGAAGCGTTTGAGTTTTTTAAAGTAAGTGAGGAAGATAAGATTGTATTAATTGTTGGCGGTAGTCTTGGTGCACGTTCGGTAAACCAGGCTGTGCTGAAAAATATAAAGGAAATTGAAGCTTCGGGAATTCAGGTAATCTGGCAGACCGGGGCGTATTATTACGATAAAATTCAGGAAGACCTGAAAGAAACAAAACCGAAAAATCTGCAGATTCACAAGTTTATAACTCGTATGGATCTGGCCTACGAAGTGGCCGACTTGGTGATTTCGAGAGCAGGAGCAGGAACAATTTCGGAGTTGTGTTTGGTTGGAAAAGCTTCGGTGCTGGTGCCGTCGCCAAATGTTTCGGAAGACCATCAAACTAAAAATGCGATGGCTTTGGTAGAACAGGATGCCGCATTAATGGTGCGCGATGATGAGATTAACGAGAAATTATTTCCGTTGGCTTTCGAGGTGGTAAACGACAAAGATCGTTGCAGCACGTTGGCAGCAAAAAGTAAAGAGTTGGCCAAACCTGATGCTACCAAACAAATAGTTGATGAAGTAGAAAAATTAGTGAGACAATAGAATGGACAACATTCAGAAAATAAAGAATGTATATTTCCTTGGAATCGGAGGAATAGGGATGAGTGCGCTGGCCCGGTATTTTAAATTTTCGGGGCGCAATGTGGCAGGATACGATCGCACACCAACAGCATTGACAGACGCACTTCAGAATGAAGGGATCGATGTGCATTTTGATGACGATATCCGGAATATTCCGTCGAAATGGAATCCGGCAGAAACCATTGCTGTTTACACACCGGCTTTGCCCGACGAGCATAAGGAGCTGAATTGGTTTAAAAGCCAGCCAATTGGTTTATTTAAGCGGGCGAAAGTGCTCGGGATGATTTGCAACGAACGTAAAGGAATTGGTGTTTCCGGTACTCACGGAAAAACCACGACAAGTACTATCGTTACCAATATTCTGAGTAAAACAGAACAAGGATGTGGCGCATTTTTAGGCGGCATTTCAAAGAATTTCAGGAGTAATTTGGTACTTCCGGAAAACGATTCGCCATGGATTGTTGCAGAAGCTGATGAGTTTGATCGTTCGTTTTTACACCTAAAACCACAATTGGCACTGGTAACTTCGGTTGATGCCGACCATTTGGATATTTACGGCGAAAAAGAAAAGATCGTTGAGTCGTTTGAGAAATTTATTTCGCAGATCCGTCCTGACGGAAGTTTGGTGCTAAAAGAAGGAGTAGAATTGGATACTTCGAAAACCGAAGCTAAAGTTTATTCTTATTCATTAGAAGGTAAAACTGATTTTGTCGCACTAAATCTGCAATTGAATTCAGAAACGGGATTTTATTCCTTCGATTTAAAAACTCCGGATGGAATAATTGCCAACTGCAAAATGAATTATCCGGGGCTGGTTAACGTAGAAAATACGATTGGAGCCAGTGCTTTGGCCTGGTTGGCGGGAGCATCGGCAAATGCTATAAAAGCAGGTATTGAAGATTATGAAGGTGTTGCGCGTCGTTTTGATATACGCTACCGATCGGAGAATCGGATTTACATCGACGATTACGCACATCACCCGGCAGAATTAGAGGCGTTTATAACTTCGGTTAAGGCCTTGTTTCCCGAGAAAAAAGTAACCGGAATTTTTCAGCCTCACCTGTTTTCTCGAACCAAAGATTTTGCGCCTGAGTTTGCACAAAGTCTGGATTTGCTGGATAAAGCTATTCTTATTCCGCTTTACCCGGCCCGCGAAGAGCCAATTCCCGGTGTTTCATCAGCTATCATTTACAAAGAAATGAAGCTGGAGAACAGGATGCTGGCCGAGCGTGATGAGGTATTGAAAATACTAAAATCAGACCCGAACGAAATTGTGCTAACAATGGGGGCCGGCGATATAGACCGGATGGTGGAAAGTATAATTGAACTGTTGGAAAGTAAAGAGAAATGATAAAGAAGTTTGCAAAAATAGGCGGTTTGTTGGTGTTGCTGGTGTTTCTGCTGGTAACACTGGCATTTACTTCATTGAAGTATAATCACGTCAATTGCAACGATATTCAGGTGAATTATAACCCTGAGGAAGTAATAAAGGTGAATCGTGCTGAGCTGGTAAACCTGGTGAAATCGATCGATAAAGATATAATTGGGAAGGATTTTGACAGTGTAAACACGGTGCTGATTGAAAAGGCGGTAGAAAAACACGAAGCAATTTTAAAAGCCGAGGTTTATAAAGTTGTTACCCGAACTGATAGTGCCACTTTTAGGGGTGTGCTAGCCATCGATTTGAAACATCGGAAACCGGTGATACGCGTTTTTTCTGATAAAGGAAATTATTACCTCGATGAGTTTGGTGGGAAAATTCCGGTGTCGACAAATTATGCGGCAAACGTGCTCGTTGCCACCGGAGATATCAGTGAAGAGTATGCAAAAGGAAGACTTTTGCCATGTGTTTTATGGATAGAAAACGATGAATTCTGGAATGCACAAATTGAGCAGATTCATGTGCAAAAAGATGGCGACGTGCTGTTGATTCCGCTTGTTGGCGACCATACCATTGAGTTTGGAACGCTGGAAAATTACGAGGAGAAGTTGCGGAATATGAAAGCTTTTTACAAGCAGATTATGGCAAAAAATAATTGGAATAAATACAAAACGATCAGTTTAAAATATAAAGATCAGGTAATAGCAAAAAGAAGGTAATTATGGCTTCAAGAACAAATCTTTCAGTTGTTATCGACATGGGAACCTCAAAAATGGTTGCGCTTGCAGGCCAGGCAACTGCCGAGGGGAAAATGGAAATACTGGGTACTGCCCAGGTGCCGTCGAAAGGCATAAAAAGAGGAATGATTTTTAATCTTGCTGACGCAACGGAGTCCATCACTGCAGTGTTGGAACAGTTGGATGTACAGCTCGAAGACGAAATCACGGTTGTTGATGTGGCGTACGCCGGAAAACGTATGCGAACCATCGATTACAAGGCTTCGCGTTTTACAGGCGAGGGCGGCGTGGTAACCAGTCTCGATATTGACGAGTTGTATAATGAAGCGAAAAACCTGAAGATTAAAAATGATTACCGTATTCTGAAAGTTATTCCAACTTCGTTTATTATAGATGATGAAACGGAGGAATTAAAACCTGTTGGAGCCACAGGGAAAAAGATTGAAGCCCGTTACAAGCTGGTGATTATGCCTGATCAGGAATACCAGATTCTGAACCGCGTTTTGGAAAGTGTTGGTGTTGAGCTGGGCGAAGTTTTCCACTCGTCGCTGGCACTGGCAGAAGCCGCGCTTTCAAAGCCTGAAAAGGAAATGGGTGGTGTGGTACTCGATATTGGTGCAGGTACTACCAATCTGGCTATTTACTACGAAAACGCACTGGTACACACGGCTGTAATTCCGTTTGCCGGAGCAGTTATTACCAACGATTTAAAAGTGGGCTGTTCTACATTTCTTGAAAAAGCAGAGTTGCTAAAAGTGCGTTACGGGCAGGCTTTAGGCGACCAAATTAAAACAGAGGATACCGTAACCATTGCCAAAAATAATGGCTGGGAACCAAAAGAAATTACCATCCGCAGTCTGGCGTACATTATACAGGCACGTTTGGAAGAGATTGTAGATTGTGTAGTTGCCGAAATCGAACGATCGGGAGTAGCCGACCGTTTGGGAACCGGAATAGTTTTGTCCGGTGGAACCTCAAACCTGGGGCACATCATCACACTGGTAAAATTTCATACCGGTTTGGATGCACGCAGAGCACACCCGGTAATCCTTCCTGCAAACCGAAGGGAAGAAGCAAAAAAACCGGCATTTCTAACTGCTTTGGGAGCGTTAAAACTTTCGATAGCTCAAAATGTTGGAGAAGAAAGAACATTGCCCGAGCCCAAAGTACACCGGAACGGACGTGGTTTAATGACCAATGTTAAAGGAGCTTTGCAAAGTGCGATCAACTTTTTTGGCGACGACAACGATGACTTGGAATTCAATTAAAACAAAAAGATATGACCGAAGAATTAGCAAATTTTCAATTTCCGAAGGCAGCATCATCAATTATTAAAGTAATTGGAGTTGGCGGTGGTGGTTGCAATGCGGTCAATCACATGTTCGAAGAGGGAATAACAGGTGTTGATTATATCATTTGTAATACCGATTCGCAAGCCATGGACAATAGTCCTGTGCCGATTAAAATTCAGCTTGGAACCACATTAACAGAAGGGCGGGGTGCCGGAAATAAACCCGAAAGAGGAGCCGAGGCTGCCCGCGAAAATTACGAAGACCTGAAAAAGGTGCTGGGTGATAATACCAAAATGTTGTTTATCGCGGCAGGAATGGGAGGTGGAACCGGAACCGGAGCAGCTCCTGTAATTGCAAGCCTGGCACGCGAACTCGATATATTAACCATTGCGGTGGTAACCATTCCGTCGCCGGCCGAAGGAAACAAACGCCGTGCACAGGCACAGGAAGGTATTGATAAAATGGCCGAATTTGTCGACAGTATGCTGGTGATCAGCAACGACAGGCTGCATCATATTTACGGCGATTTGCCCGCAAGTCAGGCCTTTAAAATGGCCGACAATATTGTGTCAACGGCTGTTAAAGGAGTTGCCGAGATAATTACCGTTCACGGAAATGTAAACATCGACTACACCGATGTGGAAACGGTGATGCAAAAAAGCGAAGTATTCATTATGGGTACCGGTTTTGCCACAGGCGAAGGCCGTGCCATGGAAGCCGTGAATGCAGCCCTGGAATCGCCATTATTGGATAGTAACGATATTTTCGGAACAAAAAATATACTGCTGAATATTATCTCGGGAAGTGAGGAGATCAGAATTGGAGAGATTGGTGAAATTATCGAATCGCTGCAGGAAAAAGCCGGTCAGGATGCCGATATTATCTGGGGTAATGGCTACGACGAGCGTCTTGGCGACAAAATTAGTGTAACTATTTTGGCTACCGGTTTTGATACCAATCCCAACAAAGAATTGCAACCCGAAAAGGAGGTGCAAAACTTTAATCTCGACGATGATTTTGAAGATTCTGTTGCCGAACAGGAACCGATGAATGAAACGGCAGAAACAATTTATTCGGATTTATACGAAGAAAAACCATACGAGCCAGAGCCGGAAGAGGAAGAAACAATAATGTTTGTTCCTCCGCAACCAAAACCAAAAGCAAAGCCAAAATCCAAATCAACGGGATTTGGCTGGAAGTCAAAAGAAAAGACCAAAACCAGGGAAAAGGTCGAGAAAAAGAAAGACGAGCCTG
Organism: Draconibacterium sp.; assembly: GCF_041583095.1. Taxonomy (NCBI): domain Bacteria; kingdom Pseudomonadati; phylum Bacteroidota; class Bacteroidia; order Marinilabiliales; family Prolixibacteraceae; genus Draconibacterium; species Draconibacterium sp. The sequence goes on along the minus strand of NZ_JBFHGM010000170.1, from coordinate 4,268 downwards.
TTACTGAATCGAATATCGATAACTGGTTTTATAAAAATTTTGGCAGCAAGATTTTTAATGACGGTGATGAAGATCAACCTCTTGATTAATAACGACAAAACAGGGTGAAGAAAATGGAAGATATGGCTGATTTTGTAATGGAAAAAACTCCTGGTGCCGCGATTAAGGTAATCGGCGTTGGTGGCGGTGGCGGAAATGCTGTAAACCATATGTTTAAGCACGGTATTCGCGATGTGGATTTTGTTATCTGCAACACCGATGCGCAGGCTATGGAGGCAAGTGCTATCAGAACCCGGGTGCAACTGGGTGCGTCGTTAACCGAAGGGCGAGGAGCTGGTAATAAACCAGAAGTGGGCAGGCAGGCGGCTATTGAGAACATCGAGGATGTAAAAAAGACCTTGTCGGAAAATACCAAAATGGTATTTGTAACTGCCGGTATGGGCGGTGGAACCGGAACCGGAGCTGCTCCTGTTATTGCACAGTGTTGTAAAGAGCAGGGATACTTAACTGTGGCTATTGTTACCATTCCGTTCCGAAACGAGGGAAAAAGACGTATAAAACAAGCCTACGAGGGAATTAAAGAGCTGGCTACTTATGTCGATTCGTTGTTGGTGATCAATAATGAGCGTATTCGCGAAATGTTTGGCGATTTTGGAATTTCGGAAGCCTTTGCGAAAGCCGACAATGTTTTGTCTACCGCAGCAAAAGGAATTGCTGAAATTATTACCGTGCCCGGATATATAAATGTTGACTTTGCCGATGTGGAAACCGTAATGCGAAAAAGCGGAATGGCGGTTATGGGAACCGGCGTAAGTGACGAAGAAGACCGGGCAGAAGATGCTGTGAGAAAAGCCTTAAACTCGCCTTTATTGAATGACAATGAAATTCGCGGAGCACGAAATATTCTGGTGAACATTAACTCGGGAACTAAGGAAGTTACCATGGATGAAGTTGGCCGGATTACCGATTATGTGCAAAACATGGCCGGTTTTGATGCCGATTTGATATGGGGAAATGGCACCGATGAAAGTTTAGGTGATAAACTGTCGGTAACGGTTATTGCTACCGGATTCCCGACCAGTATTATTTCTGAATTGTCGGAGCAAAGCCAGCGAAAAGTGGTTTCGCATACACTTGAAAAAGAGTCGGTATCGGTAACCAAAAATGAGCATTTCGCGGAGCATAAAAACGAAGATAGCAGAAGTCAGTCAACTTTTGAATTTAACGTGGAGAACAAAAGCGTCAACGACGACGATGAATTTGAATCGTTGTACCCGATCACTTCGCGCGAAAGAAACAGTGCGGAAAAGGAAATTGACCTAAACGATTACGCCAACCTGAGCGACGATGATGTGGATGAGCTGGAAAATGTGCCGGCATTTAAACGCCGCAATATTCGGATAAACGATCCGAAATACAAACGCGACCGTTCGGGATATTCTGTAAACCGCGACAACCGTATTTCAGACAGAAACAGTTATTTACACGATAACGTAGATTAATAAAAAAATTGAATGTTATGGCAATATTTGATCAAATTAACGATGACATAAAAGCAGCCATGAAAGCCCGTGAAAAGGAAAAGCTGGAAGCTTTGCGTGGCATTAAAAAGGTAATGCTTGAGGCACAAACTGCAAGAGGTGCCAGCGACGTTTTGGCCGATGAAGATGCATTGAAGATTATCGCTAAACTGGCAAAACAAGGTTCCGATTCGGCAAATATTTACAAAGAACAGGGGCGCGAAGATCTGTACGAGCAGGAGATGAAACAAGTGGCTATTTTTGAAAGTTATCTGCCCGCAAAAATGTCGGACGAAGAGCTCACGGCAGCTGTTAAAGCCGTTATCGAACAAGTTGGTGCAAGCAGCATGAAAGACATGGGTAAAGTAATGGGAATTGCTTCGAAGAAACTCGCCGGCCAGGCCGACGGTAAAGATGTAGCCGATAAAGTTAAAGCTTTATTAGCGTAGCAAACGAAACGTTCAATACGAAAATAAGAAAGCAGGTTTGTAAATACATACCTGCTTTTTTTATGTTTTAATCTTCCAATTGATCCGCTACGTGGTCGAGGTCCGAATATTTGTCTTCGTAATCTTGTTTAACCTCGTCTTTTAAGAATCCGTCATCATCGTAATCGTCGTCCTCGTCAACAAGAGCAACGGCTTCGTTTTCGGTCATTCTTAACATGTAATATTTGTCTTCCGTTTCAAATGGTAAAACCGTAATTTTCTGACCGGTTTTATCAAAAAAATGGATAAGGTTATCAGCAAAACCATCTGCATATATTAGCTTAATTTGCTCTTGTAAATCCTTATCAAGTTTGCTGTAATCCTTAATTACCTTCGGTTTATTATTTGCCATTTTTGTACCAGTTAAGATTGTGAAAAATAATTTTAATAAGTCAAAAGATTACTGGTTTTAATCTTTGCTTTAGTTCGAGTTTACTTCTTTATTACACGAACAAATAAATAGGATGGAAACGACATTTGCAATAGCTAAATCATAAATTTTTCAATTTTAATAACTAAACTTTTCGAATCAAAAAGTTGAATAATGGAGGAGGGGTGACTAATAATTGTTTTTAAAATACCGTTGTGGTGTGATGCGGTGGTTGTGTGTTGTGTAAGGTGGTGTTAATGAGAAGTGTGCATGTGTTTGTGCATATTTTTTTAATTTATTTGAATAGTACTGAAACACAAATAAAAACAAAACCTTGTAATTTGAAATGTTTAGAAACGAGAAAAGAAGGGTTAATTGAAGACCATAATAAACCTGTAACAAAATAGTTTGGGAAATTAGGCATAAAAAAAGGGAGCCTGTAAATGGCTCCCTTGATCTTATCTTTGGTGAAACTATTCTTCCGAGATAATTATTTTTTCAATTTCATCACCCTGGCGGATGTCGTCGATTACATCAAGACCTTCAAAAACGCGTCCGAAGCAAGTGTGATGACGATCGAGATGTTGCGTGTTTTCACGGTTGTGACAGATAAAAAACTGCGAGCCACCTGTATTTCTTCCTGCGTGAGCCATTGATAAAACACCTTTGTCGTGGTATTGGTTGTTTCCGTCGGTTTCGCAATCAATTGAATAGCCTGGTCCGCCGGCTCCGGTTCCGTCCGGGCATCCTCCCTGGATAACGAAGTTAGGGATCACACGGTGAAAAGTTAGCCCGTTATAAAAACCCGATTCCGCAAGCTTGATAAAATTGGCAACAGTTCCCGGAGCATCTTCTTCGTAAAACTTAACTTTCATTACTCCTTTTGAAGTGGTTATTTCAGCTGTTTTCATTCGTTTATATTTCTAATTTATTACGTAACTCATGTAACTCGCATAAAGATTTTCATGTTTTGAAAAGCTTTTATCATGCTCGTTTTATTCTAAAAAATTTTAATTCGGCACAAATGTAGAAAAAAAGAACAATTTTCATAATGACCTTTTCGCAAGGCATTGAATGTAATCGGGTTAGAAGGCGTTTGAGATATGCTAAAAGGTTGAGGAGTAGCGATGTTTACAGAAAGTTATAAAAAGAAAGAAGGAGACTCAACAGTCTCCTTCCTAAATGTTAACCCCCAAACACACAATATGGGATGAATCCCAAATGCATTACAAATATATGTTTTCTCAAGCATAAAAAAAACTAATACAAAATAATTTATTTTTTTATCTATGGATTTAGATGATTTGATACGTTCGTAATCGAATACATGAAAATTATGTTACGCCTAAAATCGTAGGATCTTTAAATCGACAGAACTATTTTAGAATACGCCGAAATTCAAAAACCTTAATTTTTTCTTGGAGAATTTATTATCTTGGTTGCTTTAAAGCCAATACTGATTTCAATTTACGATAATGAAGTACCGACTATTTATGCTATGCTTATTGGGAGTTCTGGCTGCATTTACCGCTTGTGCCCAATATCCTGAAACCGAAAATTCCCTCGACAAAAAGGTTAAAGTTTTTCTTGAGAAAAACGCCAGCGAATGGCGCGATATGAATGTTCCTTTAACAGATGGGAAAATTCTTTACGATATTATTGTTGAAAATGGCTACACTTCGGCCGTTGAAATCGGAACGTCAACCGGTCATTCTGCCATTTGGATTGCGTGGGCATTGAGCAAAACCGGAGGAAAGCTAATAACTATTGAAATTGATAAAACCCGCTATTTGCAGGCCAAGGCGAACTTTCGTAAAGCCGGTGTTTTAAAATATATCGATGTTAGACTGGCCGATGCACACCAGTTGGTGCCCGAGTTAAAAGGAGAGT
>NZ_JBFHGM010000169.1:0-11402 GCF_041583095.1 Draconibacterium sp. | reverse complement strand
CCACATCAGCCCGAAGAGTTGGTAAAGAAGCTGGGACATGAAACTTTTAATAATCGACTCGACAGCATTTTTATTGCATCGCAGAAAAATATTTTCGGAGGCGGAAAAGAAGTGGATGCTTTTGCCGGACTGAAAGCTTTATACAATCACGGAAATCAACCGAATCTGCATATCTCATGGATGTTTAATTTTTCGGGGAGACCCGACCTGACCCAACAATGGGTGCGTGCTATTTGCGACGAGTTTTACGGAACAGAAGGGATTCACGGATACGGTTACGGACAGGATGAAGATCAGGGACAGCTTGGTGCCTGGTATGTAATGGCCGGTATTGGTTTGTTTGATGTGAAAGGACTTACTGCTATCGATCCTGAAATGCAGATTGGAAGCCCGCTTTTCGACAAAATAACAATAAAGTTAAATCAGGATTATTACAAGGGAAAACAGTTTGTTATTGAAACTGAAAATAACTCGAAAGACAATGTTTATGTACAAAAGATTGAGTTGAACGGAGAAGTTCAAAATTCACCTTTTGTTAAGTTTCAGGATATTGTTGATGGTGGCAAACTAAAACTGAAGATGTCGGGAACGCCTAAAATCAATCAGTAAGTATTTGAACTCAATTCTCTGTTTGCGACCTGAGTCGTATAAAGTATAAATTAGATAATGGAAAAACGGAAAACAACACAGTTTTTAATGCCCGTTGAAAAAGACGGTGCGGTGGTGAATGGCTACGATATATATCCCTCGTTAAAATTGGGGAACGATGTAATTTCAACCGACTTATCGGCACTTGCCGAAAAGCTTAAAGGAGAAAGCACGATTATTATCGATGGCTATGTTGGAGTATATTTTGAAAACTTCAGGTTGTTATTGGACAATGCGCTCACCGCAGTGGGAAAAACAACCAACTGGGTAAATGTGGAAACAGCCTTAAAACCGGAAAATGAAATCGATGAGCTGATTTCTCCATTTTTGGGCGAAGAAGATTCTATATTCGGAACAAGGGCAGCCATTAAACTGGAAGATTATTTTGATTCAGAAAAACTGAAAAATATAGCGCCGGAAACCAATACCGATATAAACCTGATTTACGGTGCCGGAGCTTCTCTTACCGGTTGGGATGGAAAGCTATTGTATATCGATCTGCCCAAAAACGAACTGCAGTTTCGTGCGCGTGCTGGTAGTGTGAAAAACCTGGGAGCCAGCCAGTGTTTCGACATGAAAAAGATGTATAAACGGTATTATTTTGTCGATTGGATAGTGCTCAATAAACGCAAAAAAGAGATTTTAAATGCCATTGATGTAATCATTGACGGCCAGCATGAGGATGTTTATTCATGGATGGACGGTGAAAATTTGCGTGCAGGTTTAAAGACAATGGGCGAGAACTTTTTCCGTGTACGGCCGTGGTTTGAGCCCGGAGTGTGGGGAGGAACCTGGATTAAAGACAATATCGAAGGTTTAAATTCGGATGTGCCCAATTATGCATGGTCCTTTGAATTGATTACGCCCGAGAATGGAATTGTGTTTGAAAGCTCGCGAAAACTGCTGGAAGTTTCTTTTGATTCGCTGATGTTTGGCGAGGGTGAAGCGGTAATGGGAGAAGCCGATCATTCAAAATATGGCGATGAGTTTCCTTTGCGTTTTGATTTCCTGGACACTTTCGATGGCGGAAATTTGTCGGTGCAGTGTCATCCGCGTCCGGAGTATTGCAAAAAGCATTTTGGCGAAGACATTACACAGGAAGAAACCTACTATATTCTCGACCGGAAAAATGATGCCGCTGTGTATATCGGATTTCAGGACGACATAGAACCAAAAAAATTTGAGACGGCTTTGTGGGATAGTTACAATACCAATACTGCCATCGATATTACAAAATATGTACAGGAAATACCCGCCCAAAAGCACGACCTGTTTCTAATACCGCCGGGAACAATTCACGGGTCGGGTATCGATAACCTGGTCTTGGAAATAAGTACAACGCCCTACATTTTTACCTTTAAAATGTACGATTGGGTACGTCCTGATCTGGATGGAAATCCACGTCCGCTGAATATCGAACATGGAATGAAAAACCTTTATTTCGACCGAAAAGGGGAGAAGGTGAAAAAGGAACTGATTTCGGAGCCTGTACTGCTTCAGGAAGCGGAAGACTGGAAACTATACGAACTTCCAACGCATGAAAAACACAGCTATGGCGTTCATCGTTATCATTTTACCAATGAGGTTGAAATTGAAACAGGAGGAAAATTTAATGTACTGAGCCTGGTTGAAGGAACATCTGTAACTGTTAAATCAGCAAACGGAATGGAAGATACGTTTAAATTTGCTGAGACTTTTGTTGTTCCTGCAGCGGCAAAAAGTTACACGGTTCGTAATCATTCGGAGCAGGAAGCAATGATCGTTGTGGCATTTATGAAATAATGGAAAGCATATGAGTTACGCGGTTGGAGTAGATATAGGAGGAAGTCACATTAGCTCGGTTGTGGTTGATGTGAATTCCGGCGAAATGCTAAAAGATAGCCTGGCTGAAGTTGATGTCGACAATCAGGCTTCAGCAAACGAGATTCTGGATAAATGGGCCTCTGCAATTAGTGAATCCATAATGTCAATCGATAAAGAAAAACTGATTGGAATTGGTTTAGCCGTGCCAGGTCCGTTTGATTATAAAAATGGTGTAGCCCTGCTTAAGAACGTTGCAAAATACGACAGTCTTTATGGAATTAATGTTGGCGACGAACTGAAAAAGCGTTTGGATTTGCCTGCTGAATTTCCTTTTCGCTATTCCAACGATGCGCTCTCTTTTGCTGTTGGCGAATGCTGGGGTAGCAAAGCTGCAAACTATAAAAATGTAGTGGCTATTACTCTGGGAACCGGATTTGGCTCCGCCTTTTTAAGCAACGGCGTTCCAGTAATCGAAGGCGATCGGGTGCCGGAATCGGGATATGTTTACCACATTCCCTACAGAGAAGGAATTGCCGACGATTATTTTTCAACACGTTGGTTTCTTGATGAATATAAAAAACGAACCGGAACTGTCTGCAGTGGTGTAAAAGAGATTGCCGACCGTGTTAACAACGATGAGGCTGCCAAAACACTTTTTGATGATTTCGGAAGCAATCTGGCCAATTTCCTTGTTCCTGTTCTCGCTAATTTTGATGCTGATTGTTTGGTAATTGGTGGAAATATTTCGCGGGCTTACCCATTGTTTAGCGCTGCTTTCAAGCGTGTTTTGAATGGAAGGAAAATAAACATTGAAATAATGATTTCGGAATTAATGGAGTCGGCAGCAATGGTAGGAAGTGCCCGGCTTTTAGATGAAGAATTCTGGACTAATATGGAGCCTTTGGTGGCTAAAATATAACGAGCAAAAAAACTTATGAGCAAAAAATCGAATTTAGCCGTACTGCCGGTTTTGTTTAGCTTCTTTATTATGGGCTTTGCCGATGTGGTAGGCATTTCATCCAGCTATGTAAAGCAGGATTTTGGGTTGAGTGATTCAATGGCCAACCTCTTACCCATGATGGTTTTTCTTTGGTTCGCCGTTTTTTCGGTACCAACAGGTGTGCTAATGAATAAACTCGGGCGGAAAAATACCGTATTGCTGAGTATTGTTGTTACACTGCTGGCATTGCTTGTGCCATTGGCCACTTACAGTTATACCATGGTTCTGATTGCCTTTGCTTTGCTGGGTATCGGAAACACGATTTTGCAGGTGGCATTAAATCCGCTTTTAACCAATGTGGTTAGTGGCGAGAAATTAACCAGTAGCCTTACACTTGGCCAGTTTGTAAAAGCCATTGCTTCGTTTATTGGGCCTATTGTTGCAGGAGTGGCATCAGGTACATTCGGAAACTGGAAACTTATTTTCCCGATTTTTGCTTCAGTTACTCTGTTGTCGGGATTGTGGCTTTTATTGGCCCCGATTCAAAAAGAACAATCAAACAGTGAAACTGCCGGTTTTGCCGCAAGCTTTAAATTGTTAAAAGATCCGGTTATGCTGAGTTTCTTTTTTGCAATTGTGGTTTTAGTGGGAATCGATGTTGGGTTGAACGTTACTTTACCAAAGTTTCTGATGGAACGTACCGTGATGCCGTTGGAGAAAGCCGGATTGGGTACGAGCTTATATTTTGCAGCCCGTACCATCGGTACTTTTATCGGCGCCATTTTATTGATGAAATATTCGGGGCGGAAATTTTACATCGGCAGTGCGGTTTTAGGAATTGTTGCGCTGGTGGTTATGGTTGCTGTTCCTGGTCCGGTTTCGCTGATGTATATAATGATATTTTGTTCCGGGCTGGCAGTTGCCAATGTGTTTTCCATTGTTTTTTCAGCAGCATTGCGCCGAAAGCCGGAGTATGCAAACGAAGTTTCGGGTTTGCTGATAATGGGAGTAGCCGGAGGCGCAATAGTTCCCCCGGTTATGGGTGTGGTATCCGATACTGCGGGACAAACAGGGGCAATGCTTGTTGTGCTTTTGTTATTTGTGTATTTGTTGATTAGCGCGTTAAAAATGAAATAGCGGGTACCGCTGGGGCTGTTATTTGGAGCTAACAAACAGGTCGATAAAAAGCAGGGCGAGGAAACCGTATTCGGTTAAATTCTTTTTAATGAATTTACTTGCTTTGCTTAAATGATCTTCAACTGTTTTTATAGAAATACCAAGTTCGGCAGCAATTGTTTTATTTGCTAAACCACGTTCTTTGCTAAGCTGATATATTTTTTTTCGTTGAGGAGGTAGTTGTTCTACCAGGTCATTGAGCTTGTCGGATAACTGGTTGTAGTTGAACTGCGATTCAGTATCGATACTATTGGTTATTGTTTTGTTTTTCAGGTGATCCAAATAGTCTTTTTCCGAAAGCTTTTTCCGAAAAACAGAAACGATTGTGTTTTTGGCTACCGTAAATAAATAGGCATCAAGATTTGAGTCTTTTTTTAGTTTGTTTCTGTTCATCCAAACATTAACAAATACTTCCTGAACGATGTCGAGAACTTCTGATTCCGATTTTAGGTATGCCATCGCAAAGCGATACAGCCTCGGGCTATATTCGGCATACAAATCATTAATGGCGGATTTATCGCCATCAATAAATCGATTAATTAGTTTCTCGTTATTCATCTGTCCCAGTTCGCTAGAATGCACAAATCTATAAAATGTTTTTAGATTCTGGCTGAACCAAAAAGAGGGAGTCAAATTCAGCTGGATATAAAATTTAAAAAAATGTAAAAGCGAAGCAGGGGTTTTTTATACTTTACACGTTTAACAAGCGACTACAAGATTATATGAAAGAATATTACAGGAAATATATTGAAAACAATTGCACGGAGGAAGAGTTTCAGCAGTTTGTTGAATTGTTTGTAAAACCGGACAAGCAGTTGGTTTTGGATGCCAATATGAAGGAGCATTGGAAACATACAAAAGCTGAGGAAACAGAAACTCCCGATTTATCGGATACGCTACACAAAATTCATTACGAAATAAATAGCCAGGAACCACGAACAGGCAAAACCCGAAAATTAGTAACCTATTTAACCCGGGTGGCAGCAGTTCTTTTTATTCCCCTGGCCATTGCTCTGTTTTTTACACTTGAGGAAACGAACAGTAGTGCCGAGCTGCAAACGGTTTCAACACCGTTGGCCTCAAAAACCCATTTTGTTTTACCCGATGGTTCTGAAGTTTGGCTGAACTCAGGATCTTCCATAGAATATCCGAAAGAATTCAGCAGAAAAAAGCGTTTGGTTAAACTGAGTGGTGAAGCCTATTTTGATGTTCAGAAAAGCGAAACACCCTTTGAAGTTGTTACTGAGAATGTACAGGTAAATGTACTGGGTACGGCTTTTAATGTAATGAGTTATTCAAATACCAACCCTGAGGTGACATTGGAAAGGGGAAAAGTACAATTGATTTCAAACTCGGGGGAAGAAAAAATTCTGGCACCCGGACAGCAGGCTGTAATTGATGCTGAAAACTCGTCAATTCAGGTGCAAAAAGTGGATACCGAAATTTATTCGTCATGGATTGATAATAAGTTGATATTCAGAAATGAATCGTTGAAAGATGTTGTTGAACGGCTGGAGCGGTGGTATAATATTTCGATTGAACTGGATGATCAATATATATCAGATAAAAAATTGACGGCAACAATAGAATACGAGTCGATTACAGAAGTGATGGACTTGCTGGAAATAACAATGTCGTTAAAATATGAATACGATAAGAACGAAAGAAAACTGATTGTAAAACCAATAAAATAACAAATCTGCCTATGGAATAAGTAACCAGAACTAAACCTCCAAAAACAAAAAAAGAAGTGGAGAAGCCACCAACTTCCCCACCTCCGAAAAATAATTATCAGAATTATTAATCTTAATACGTCAAATCTATGAAAAAAAAGAGATTGAAGGAAATCCCTTTGTGGAGTTTCTTCTTAAAACTTTTAAGACTTATGAAAGTAACTTTGTTTTTGTTATGTATTAGTGTTTTTTCAGTAATGGCTAAGGAAAGCTATTCGCAGGTAACACGTTTATCTGTTGAACTGAAAAATACGGATGTCAAAAGTGTCCTTGAGGAAATTGAAAATCAAAGCGAGTTTTATTTTTTCTACTCCGAGGATGTAGTCGACACAGAGCGTAAAGTGTCAGTGAGTTTTAGAAATACTGACATCGAGAAAATTCTAACAGAAATATTTTACAACACCGGTGTTGAGTATAAAATTGTTGGCAGGCAGGTAGCCTTGTACAAAGGCGAGTTTGATGAATCGAACTTACCGGCGGTTCAGCAACAGGGAGTAAGCGGAACGGTTACCGGAGCTGATGGTTTGCCAATTCCGGGTGTTACAGTGTTTGTAAAAGGTACTACCCAGGGAACGGTTACCGATATTGATGGAAATTTCCAGGTAAGCAATGTTGGGCCTGATGCGGTTCTGTCTTTCTCATTTGTAGGAATGCTTTCGCAGGAAGTTGTTGTGGGCAACCAAAGCAATATTTCGGTAGTGATGGAAGAAGACGCCATTGGTATCGAGGAAGTTGTGGTAATTGGTTACGGTACCATGCAAAAGAAAAACCTGATTGGTTCTGTTGATCAGGTAAACTCAGATTTAATTGAAAATCGTCCGGTTGCAAATGCGGTACAGGCTTTACAGGGAGCTTCTGCTAACCTTGTAATTCAGCAACGTAGCATGAACCCGAACGATAATAGTATGAATATTAATATTCGTGGTGTAAGTACCATGAATAACAATAACCCATTGGTTGTAATCGACGGAATGATTACTGAAATGGGAAGTTTAAATAACCTGAATCCGGCAGACATTGAAAATGTATCGGTGTTAAAAGATGCCGGTAGTGCTGCTATTTACGGTTCGCGTTCGTCAAACGGGGTAATTTTGGTAACCACTAAAAAAGGGGTGAAAAGTGATAAACCTATAGTTCGTGTAAGTACAATGACCGGTTTTCAGGATCCGGATGTATTATTCCAGCCTGTAAAAGGATACGAAAATGCCTTGCTTAAAAACCAGGCTTTAATCAATGTTGGTTCTTCGCCTAAATATACGCCTGCCGAAATCAGAGATTTTCAGCAGAACGGCGATGGACAGTGGTTCCTTGATGGAATTCTGCAATCAGCCTTGCAGCAAAATTACAACGCCAGTATTTCAGGTGGTAACGAAACTTCTACTTACATGGTTTCTGCAGGTTATTACAACCAGGAAAGTAACTTCGTTGGCAGTTTCGGAATTGAACGTTACAACTTCAGAACTAATTTGGTAAGCCAATACGGAAAGTTGAAATTGAGTGCTTTAATGGCCTTTAACCGCACGATGCAGAAAGCGCCAAATGCCAGCACCGGATTCCTTATCGTTGACGGTTCGCGTATTCCGCCTTACTACAATTACCAAATGAAAGCCGACAATGGCAAGTACCTGATTAACGATGTGCTTTCGCAGTTTAACCCTCTCGGACAATTGGCTGGTGGATTTCAGAAAAAAGACGATGATAATTTCCTTGGAAGTTTGAACGCCGAAATGGATGTGGCAAAAGGTTTAAAGGCAAAAGCGATGGTTGGCTTCGATTTAGGAGCAAATCACCGTTTTATCAGAGGATTGGAAGTTCCGTTCTACTCCAGCCCAACTGCTGAAAAACCAAGTTCGTATGCCAACGATACCAGGCCTACAGAAGATTACAACGAGAAAAGGTATATTCTTAATACGCAGTTTTTATTGGATTATAACCGTTCTTTCAACGACGACCATAATGTGTCCGGTTTGATTGGGGTTTCCAACGAATCGTATCAACGTCAGGCCAACGAGATAAGGAAGCGATATACTGACCGCGATCTTGGACTTCCGGAGTCGGAAACCATAATTGATATAGATAATAGCTACAATACTCCTGCACAAACACAGGAACGCAGTATTTACTCTATTTTTGGTAGGGCGGGTTATAACTACAAAGACAAATATTACGGCGAATTTAGTTTCCGCTACGATGGTTCTTCAAAATTTGCTGAAGACTACCGCTGGGGATTTTTTCCATCGTTTACTGGTGGCTGGCGTATGTCTGAAGAAAGTTTCATGGACAACTACAAAAGTAATATCGGCGACTTGAAGTTACGTGGTTCGTACGGTGTTCTTGGGAACCAGAATGTTGATGATTACTCGTATTTTACTACCTACGAGGTTTCTAGCAACAGTTATGGTTTTAACAATGAAGCGGTTTCTGGAACAGGTTTTAGATTAGGAAACAGTATACTGCAATGGGAGGAATCTAGCACTTTTAACATTGGTGCCGATGCTACTTTCTTCGGTTCAAAACTATCGGTTTCACTGGACTATTTTAATAAACTTACTTCTCAAATCCTGTTAACTCCGGTTGTGCCTTCGGTATTTGGAGGTGGTGTTGCAAAAGAAAATGCAGGTGAAATGAGAAACCAGGGTTGGGAAGCTACCATCAACTATCACGCAGAAACAGGTGCGGTTGACCACAATGTACGTTTGAACATAGCAGATTCGAAAAACGAAGTAGTTGATTTTGGCGGGAATGAACAAATTGATTCGAACGACCAGTTACTTAAATTAATTCGCGAAGGTGAAGCTCTGGGATCGTACTTTGGATATAAGACCGATGGCTATTTTGGTAGTTACCAGGAGATTGAAAACAGTGCACTGCCAATTGGAGCAACTGTTGAGCCGGGCGATGTAAAATACGTAGACAAGAATAACGATGGTGTTATCGACGATAAAGACCGCCAGCTTTTAGGAAACGCATTCCCGCGTTATACTTTTGGGTTAAACTACGATGTTACCTGGAAAGGATTTGACTTTGGCGTATTAATTCAGGGTGTGGGTAAACGCGATATGTTTTTGCGTGGTGAGCTTGTAGAGCCTTTCCATGCCAACTACTCATATGTAATGTACCAGCATCAGTTGGATTTCTGGACTCCGGTAAATCCTGATGCAGAATGGCCACGACTATCGGCTCCAGGTTCATCATCTAATCAGAATAACTGGGGTAGAGCATCTGATATTTACATTTTTAATGCGGCTTATATACGTTTGAAAAACATTCAGTTGGGATATACTTTGCCGAAAGAATTGACCACAAAAGTGGGTGTTCAAAAACTTCGTTTGAGTGTAAATGCACAGAATTTGTTCACGCTCTCAAGTGTTTCTTTTATCGATCCTGAGTCAACAGAGTTTGAAAGTAATATGGGAGGCGTTGGAGGCGTTGGAGCGAACAGTGGCCGGAATTATCCTACGCTTAAGTACTACGGTTTTGGTTTAGAATTAGAATTTTAAAATTAAATGACATGAAGATGAAATTTCTAAAATATAGTGCCGGCGTTGCAAGTTTAATTTTAATACTTTTTACTTCTTGTAATGATTTGGAATTGGCACCAATTAATAGGTTCACAGAAGCTAATTACTGGACATCGCCAGAAAAAGCCAACATGGTTTTAAACATGGCCTACAGTCAAATTTACAATTCGGGTTATTTTTTCTCTACCGAAGCACTAAGCGATAACATTTATGAAGGTCGTGGATCAAGTTCGGAGAAAATAATTTCTTCGGGACAGGCTGATGCTTCAAACAATCGTTTTGCAAACGAATGGAGAGATTGTTATGCCGGAATTAAAACTTGTCATACTTTTCTTGAAAATGTTGACCGGGTTGAAGGAATGGATGAAGACCTGAAAGCAAGAATGAATGCCGAGGCACGTTTTATCCGTGCTTATCTGTACTTCCGCTTAACCACATGGTTTGGTGACGTTCCCTTGTTTGAAAGCGATATTACACTGGATGAGTCGAGAACAATTGCAAGAACCTCGCATGAAGAAGTGCTGGCTTTTGTGCGCAACGAGCTGGATGCGGCTATAGATATTTTGCCAACAAAACAGGAATATGCTGAAGAGGATAACGGCAGAGTTACCGCCGGAGCTGCTGTGGCATTGAAAGCCAGAACATATTTGTACAGTAACGACTGGCAAAATGTGGTGAGTACCTGTGAAGAGTTGATTAATTCTGATCAGTACGGTTCTTACAGTTTGTTCCCATCGTATGAAGGAATTTTCCTTCCTGAAAATGAATATAACGATGAAGTGATCCTGGATTTGGGTTATGTACCGTCGTTGCGCACCTGGGGAGAATACTTTGATTTTGCACCACTTTCGGTAGGGGCTCGTGTAAACCAAATGTCGCCAACACAGGAATTGGTTGATGATTACCTGATGATGAACGGAAGAACCATTGATGATGCAAACTCGGGATACGACGAGAATGATCCGTATGTTCGTCGCGACCCACGTTTAACAGCAACTGTGGTTTATCACGAATTTCCTTGGCGTTTGCCTGACGGAACCATCCAGACCATTTACATTAAGCCGGGTACTGCGCCTGACGAATCAGCCGAAGTTGATGAATACAAAGGTCAGGGTACCAACTCTACATCAACAGGTTACTACATGCGTAAATATTACGATCCACAATCGCTGGCATCGTTTACTTCAGGCCTGAATCTGATTTTGATTCGTTATGCCGACGTACTTTTAATGTATGCCGAAGCTAAAAACGAGTTAAATCAAATGGATGAAAACGTTTGGAATTCAACAATTAAAGCTTTGCGCGAACGTGCCGGATTTTCCGATGCCAGCGCATTAGATTTTGATGCGTCGTTGAGCAGTTCTGATCTGCGCGAAATCATTCGCCGCGAACGTCGTGTTGAATTGGCTTTAGAAGGTTTACGAATCTTCGATATTCGTCGTTGGGAAACTGCTGAAACTGTTTTGGATGGTAATCCACACGGAGCTCAGTATGGCGATCCAAGTATCGACAACGGTTATATCAGGCTAGATGTACGTTCATTTAATCCTGAACGGGATTATTTATGGGCGGTTCCGCAGT
>NZ_JBFHGM010000168.1:0-11415 GCF_041583095.1 Draconibacterium sp. | reverse complement strand
AGTACCAGCTCATTGAAGAAATGGTGAAGGAGGAAAAACTGAACATCACTCCGCTGGCATACATCCGTGGTAGGAGTTTGTCCAACGCTTTCTTTATCATCGACGAAGCGCAAAACCTTACTCCGCACGAGATCAAAACCATTATTACACGTGCCGGCGAAGGAACAAAAATGGTATTTACCGGCGACCTGTGGCAGATCGACTCGCCTTACCTCGATATGAAATCGAACGGTTTGGCCTATATGGTAGACCGTATGCGCAACCAGGAATTATTTGCACACATTAATTTGGTGAAAGGCGAACGGAGTTATCTGGCCGAACTGGCAAGTAACCTGTTATAAGAATAATTGATTCATAAAGAAGTATTTGCAATAAGCAGCTTTTTTCTACCTTTGCAGCCTATTTAGAATAATTCAAGATAGCAAGATGGATTACAAGGGGAAGAAAGCTGCTTTTTACACATTAGGCTGTAAACTTAATTTTTCAGAAACGTCGACTATAGCCGGCTCTTTTAAAGAGGTTGGATTTGATCGTGTTGAGTTTGATGAAAAAGCTGATGTGTACGTGATTAATACCTGTTCGGTTACCAACCAGGGCGATAAGGCAAGTCGTAATATTGTGCGCAAGGCTGTAAAACAAAACCCTGATGCCATGGTAATTGTGGTGGGTTGCTACTCGCAGCTAAAACCCGATGAAGTGGGTCACATCGAAGGCGTTGACATGGTGCTGGGAACGCAGGAAAAATTTCATATTCCGCACTACCTTGGCGACCTGAAAAAGCGCGAAACCACCGAAATTAAAACCACACGTTTAGCCAACATAAAAAGTTACCACAAAGCATTTTCGTGGGGCGACCGCACACGCAGTTTCCTGAAAGTGCAGGACGGTTGCGACTACTACTGCTCGTTTTGTACTATTCCGTATGCACGCGGACGAAGCAGAAACGATAATGTTGTAAATACGGTTAAAGAAGCACAAAAATCAGTTCAGAAAGGCTACAAAGAAATTATACTAACGGGCGTAAACATTGGCGACTTCGGGAAATCTACCGGCGAGAATTTTCTTGATTTGTTAAAAGCACTGGAACAGGTTGAGGGACTGGAACGACTGCGTTTAGGATCTATCGAACCCAACCTGTTAAAAGATGAAATTATAGAACTGGTATCCAGGTCGAAAGTTATTATGCCGCATTTTCATTTGCCTTTGCAATCGGGCTCCGATGAAATTTTGTCGCTGATGAAACGAAAATATTCTACCGATTTGTACCGAAAACGGGTGGAGCGTATTCGCGAAATTGTGCCACATGCTTTTATTGGAGTTGACGTAATTGCCGGTACCAATGGCGAAACCGAAAAGTATTTCCAGGAATCGTTCGACTTCCTCAACAGTTTGGAGATTTCGCAACTGCACGCTTTCACCTACTCGGAAAGAAGTGGAACACAGGCCTTGAAAATTCCGTGGAAAGTAGATGTGGAAGAACGCAAAAACCGCACACAGAAATACATCAACCTGTCGGAGAAAAAGCTGAGGGCTTTCTACGAAAAACACATAGGCTCATCACAAACAGCACTTTTTGAGGCGCAGAAGAGCCAGGATAACATGCATGGGTTCACCGAAAATTACATTAAAGTGGAGGTGCCTTATCAGGAAGAACTGGTAAATAAGCTGGGCAGCGTGAAATTAAAGTCAATTCTGCCAAACGGTAACGTTGCTGTAGATTTTGACGCCTGATTTTTCAATACTTTTGTGCAAAACAAATAGACATGGACTACAAAGAACTTTGTTTTCAGGTACAGAATATTGCCCACAGCACAGGTAATTTTATACGTGTTGAACAAAAAAAGATTTCTGAAAAAAATATTGAAATCAAAAGTGTTGCCAGCCTGGTAACCTACGTTGATAAAACGGCAGAAAAACAAATTGTTGATGCATTGAAAGAGCTGCTTCCCGAAGCCGGTTTTGTTGCCGAGGAAGGAACTGCCGAATCAAATAACGAAAAATACACCTGGTTTGTCGATCCGCTGGATGGCACAACCAACTACCTGCACGGATTAGCGCCACACTCGGTGAGTATTGCTTTGGCCGAAGGCAGCGAATTAGTGTTGGGCGTTGTATACGAAATTGGCGCCGACGAAATGTTTTATTCGTGGAAAGGTGGTCCGGCGTACTGCAACGAGGAGATCATTGAAACAGCAAAACGGTCAAAATCGGAAGACACACTGATTGCTACCGGATTCCCATACTACGATTTCGACAAAGTGGATGAGTACATTGAAGCGATGAAAGAACTGATGCAAACAACCCGTGGGATTCGCCGTTTTGGATCGGCGGCCATTGATTTGTGTTATGTTGCAGCCGGTCGTTTCGATGCTTTTTACGAACATGCTTTGCATGCCTGGGATGTTGCAGCAGGCGCATTTATTTTGCAACAGGCCGGCGGAAAAACTACCGATTTTAGTGGTGGCGACAAGTGGTTGTTTGGTGGCGAAATTGTATCGGCCAGCAATGCTTATTTCCCGGAATTCTTTGGAATTGTAAACAAGTATCTCGGCGAGAAATAATCTTCTTTCCCGGCAGTTTTCTCGTAGTAAACTCTGTGGTAAAATTTGTAAATTGCAGAAAACAAAATACCATGGCAGAAAAACAAATTGCAATTCTTCGGGAGCAACTGGCAAAATTAGACGAAAAGAAATTCGATCTTGATGCCTGGAAAACGCACACCCTTATTTTTTTGGAACGTATTTTCGGTAAAGACAATTCGAAGCTGAAACTCATTCAGGACCTGCATTACGATTATTCGAGCTGGAGCCTGCGCGACACAGCTGCTGCCGGAAAAACAAAAGACAAAGACCCGGTAAAAATGCGTGCCAGCGAAATTCTGGAAGCGACTATTCTTGAATTGGAAACACTGGGACTGCCGGAAGGAGAAGAAGAACCGCAAAAACTTTGGGAATTGCTGCAGGACGAATTAACCGGAAAACAGGTAAAAGAAATTGACGCTTTGATAAAATCAGACGAAAAAGAGAGAGCGAAAAAAATCGGCGAAATTCTTGAAAATCTTGACAAAGAAAACCTTTCTTTGCTGATCGCAAAACTACTTTTGAGCTGATTTATGAGCAAAAACAAAAAGATTGCCATAGTTATTTTAAACTGGAACGGGGTAAAACTTTTCCCCGACTACCTCCCATCTGTAATCGAACATTCAAAAGGCGAAAATATTGAGGTAATTGTTGCCGACAACGGATCGACTGACAATTCGCTGGAATTTCTCGCAGCCAATTACCCGGAAGTAACCTTACTCGACCTCAAAGAAAATTACGGTTTTGCAAAAGGCTACAATGTCGCTCTAAATCAAATTGAGGCCGATTATTTTGTGTTGTTGAATTCGGATGTTAAAGTGGAAGAAAACTGGATTCAACCTTGCATCGATCAATTTGAGCAGGATGAAAAAGTTGTTGCCGTTCAGCCCAAAATTTTGAGTTTTAACGAACCCGAACTTTTTGAATATGCCGGAGCAGCCGGAGGTTTTATTGATAAATTTGGTTATCCGTTTTGTCGTGGACGTATTCTAGATCATGTAGAGAAAGATAAAAATCAATACGATAAGCCAGGCGAAATATTTTGGGCAAGCGGAGCATGTATGTTTGTTAGGGCCGAAGCGTATAAAAACTCGGGCGGCCTTGATGCCGATTTCTGGGCACACATGGAAGAAATTGATTTGTGCTGGGGCTGGAAAAACCAGGGCTTTAAAATTGTATACGAACCACGCAGCGTAGTTTATCATTTGGGTGGCGGAAGCCTCGAGTACGGAAACCCGAAAAAGGTTTACCTCAATTTTCGAAACAACCTTTACATGCTTTATAAAAACCTGCCGAAAAAGAAGTTCCTGTCCATCTTCTTAACCCGAATGATTTTGGATGGCGTTGCTGCGGCCAAGTTTCTGCTTGGGACAGAGTTTAAAGCTTTTGGTGCCGTAGCAAAAGCACACCGCGATTTTTATAAAAACCTTTCGGCACTGCGAAAAAAAAGAAAGGATTTGTTAAAGCTCGTAATTGTTAATAATCATAAACAGATCTACCGGAAAAGCATCATGTGGAAGTTCTTTGTAGAGAAAAAACATAAATTTGCCGAACTAAATTTCAATCCGGAATAAACATGCAAAAATTAAAATTTCAAGAACCCGTTTATACTTATCACATTGATTTTGTTGGCCACGTAAACAACATTATTTACGTACAATGGCTGGAAAATGCCCGTGTAAAACTGATTGAAGCAATGGGTTTATCGATTACACAAATTGCTGTCGACGACGATATTTTACCCATCATCACAGAAACCAACATCCAGTACAAAAAGCCGTTTTTTCTGAGCAACGAAGTGCATGTTGAAGTATGGGTTTCAGAGATCTTTAATGTTTCGGCAAACTTTAAATTCCGTTTCCGAAACGAAAAAGGTGAAATCTGTTCCAGCGCCCAACAAAAAGTTTTGTTCATCGACCGCGCCACACAACGTCCTTCGCGTAAGTTTGTAAAATACAGAGAGAATTTTAACAAATATTACCTGCCCGATTTGTAGCTATTTCTTTTCAAACAACTCAATCAAATAACTTCCGGCTTGTAATTTACAACTGCCATCATTGCCTAAAAGTAAATTTATCTTCTTCCCTGTTACTGCGTCACTGCTTTTTTGTATTTCATAACCATCAGGAATATATAAACTAGCAGTAGAATTGGCAGGAATAATTACCGAATAAACTACCGATTTTCCCTTGTGCTTCCAGGCAGACTTTATTTCGCCATAAAGCGACTGATGCGAAATATCAACACCTTCAAGCGTTGATATAAAAGAAGGTTTCAGAATCACATTTTTAAATCCCGGATTGTTCGGGTCAGGATATATTCCCCCTAATCCCTTGTACAGCCACGCACCAATTTCTCCAAACATAATATGGTTCATCGAAATATCGTTCTGTGCATGTATATCCCAGTTTTCCAGCAGTGTTGTTGCACCATTCACAATCCACCATCCCCACGACGGATAGCTTTCCTGTGCAGCAATTTTGTAGGCTACTTCGGCATATCCATTTTCACTCAACGCATTTAATATTGATTTCTGCCCCAACAAACCTACATCTAAATGAAATTGATCGGCCTCAACTCTTATGGCAAGGTTTTCGGCTACCCGTTCCTTTTCCTGTTCCGGCACCAATCCCCAATAAAGCGGTGCGCTTAATTCGGTTTGAGTTCCGCTGGCGTAAATACCTGTTTCCGGGTAATAAAACTTGTTGTTGAAAGCTTGTTTTATTTTTGCTGCCAAAGCTGAATATTTATTGGCATCTGCCGGTTTATTGAACAGTTTAGCGGCTTCCGACAGGATAACAGCATCGGCATAATAATAACAGGTAGAAGTCAACTCAACCGGCGATTTGGACTTAACAGGAACCCAGTCGCCCAAACCCCAGGTGGTTGTTCCCAAAGGACTAATTTGCGTAATGTGGTCGACATAACGTTTGATGTTTTCATAACACGATTCCAACAACGACGCATCGCCGTAAAAAAGGTAAATATTCCATGGAATAAGTGCAATGGTGCTGGTCCAATCAGGGCCGTTTCCCCACTCGTATCCCCAACCATCCGTAGGAATTATCGACGGCAAAACGCCATTTGGCTGCTGCTCGTCCCGGTGATCGGCAAGCCATTTTTCGTAAACCGTTATCCCGTCAAAGCCGTATAAGCCTGTTTCAATGGCAATATGTGCATCGCCGGTCCAGCCATTTTTCTCCCGCTGAGGACAATCAGTTGGGTAAGCAAACAAATTCGATAAATAGGAATTATTAGTGGCCTCCCAAATCTTATTTAATGTAGGATTAGTAGTTGCCAATTCGCCACTTTCGGGAACATCGCTATGCATAAAATAAGCCACCAGGCTTTCTTTACTGATATTTATTGGTTTATTTGACGTTACCTCAACATACTGAAATCCTTTGTAGTTAAAACGCGGCATAAAAGTTTTCTCACCTTTCCCGTTTAGTATGTATATATCCGTTTGAAAAGGATCGGAATCATCAACAGGCCGGTAATGAACATCAATATTCGACAAGTCGACGTGTCCGTTATCATACAAACGTTCGCCGTGTTTTAGTCGTACAATGGTTCCTTCTTCTCCGGCTAGTGTGATCGCACTAACCCCGGCAATATTTCGGCCCAAATCGAATACAAATGTCGTATCATTTAACTGAGACATTCTTTGGGGTACAATCTTTTCCACATGCCGGATGGGATGCATCATTTGCGACACTATATTTTGAGATGGCGCAGCACGGTATATTACACCATTCCATTTTGAATCGTCAAAACCGGGTGAACACCAACCGGGTTGCTCCAAACGGGCATCATAATGTTCGGCGGTGTAAATACTGTTAAAAACTACCGGGCTGAGCGATGTTTTCCAGTCTTTTCCGGAGGTAATAATCTCTTTTGAACCGTCTTCGTATGTAATGTGCAAATCCAGACAAAAGGCAGGACGATTTCTCCACGGGGCCTTATGGAAGTACCAAACAGCAGTTGACTGATGGTTATACCAGCCGTTTCCGAGCAAAATACCCAAGGCATTTTCGCCATTTTTTAGCTCCTTGGTTACATCGTGCGTTACGTATAAATTACGCCGATCGAAACGTGTATAACCAGGATCCAGCACATGGTCACCAACTTCCTCCTCATTAATAGAAAGCTCATACAAACCGGCAGCTGCGATATAAATTCTGGCGTGGCTTACTTTTTTCTCCAGTTTGAACTCTTTCCGAAAATAAGGGGCAGCCTTTTCGTGAATATCCTTGTCGTCGCTGATCCATGATCCGGTCCAGTTCTCCATGCCCATCATTCCTGTTTCAAATGAAGCCACCGGAGAAGAGACTTTTTCATTTCGATTGTTCCATACCGATACCGACCAAAAATAGCGTGTAAAAGGCCGTAGCTTCTCTCCTGCATAACGCGTAAGAATTTTGTCCGACGTCGTTTTCCCTGAATCCCATACATCCCCTTCACCATTGACAATGTTTAACGAATCGGTAGAAACCAGCAGCTCAAATGCTACCTGCTTTGCTCCTGATTCCGCATCATTTAACATCCACGACAAGCGGGGCTGCGCAGAATCTACTCCAAGCGGATTATGCAAATACTCGCATCGAAGATTGGAAACTGATGCCCGATGTGTTTGAGCAATCAAATAATTACTAATTGAAAAAAGAATGAAAAATGCTACTACCCGAATCTTCATTTTCAGTTGGTTTAAGTCAAAAAAAATCATGCAACTACAAATATTGCTAATTTATTATTGAGTTGAATACTGCATTCCAAATTAATTAAGCAGATACACTTAAATAAATCACATTGATGAAGTGTTAAGGCATTTATTAATAAAATACGAATTTCACCTTTTCTCAAGGCCTAATTTTGTTGGTTTAAAAATCCATTATAACTTTGACCCGACATTTACGCAATGGGGTGTCCCGATTAAACTTCGGGACTGAGATTATACTCAATGAACCTGATCCGGTTAGCACCGGCGTAGGGAGAGCGAAAAGGATAAAGTCCTACCTCATTGGTTAGTTTTTAACCAATTTTTCAAAAAAAATGAAAAGACTTAGTTTAGTGCTGCTGTTGCAAATTATGGCAGTAATTGCTTTCGGGCAAATTAATTTAACAGGTGTTGTTAAAGGAGATGGAGAAGCTTTGGCCGGTGCCAGCGTGGTAATCGAAAAATCGTTTTATGGCGTATCGACCAAGGCTAACGGAAGTTTTGAATTAAAAAACCTGAAACCCGGCGATTACACCCTGCTGGTTTCGTTTATCGGTTTCGAACCTCAAAAGATCGACCTGCAACTTTCAGCCAGTAAAAACATTGAAGTTGACCTGAAACCCAACGTTGTTATGACCGATGAAGTGTTGATTTCGGCAACGCGTGCCGGCAATAAAACACCGGTAGCTTACAGCAACGTAAGCAGCGACGAAATTGCCAAACGTAACATGGGGCAAGACATTCCATTCCTGCTGAACCTTACACCTTCGTTTGTTACAACTTCTGATGCCGGTGCCGGAGTGGGTTACACCAATTTCCGTGTGCGTGGTACCGATTTGAACCGTATTAATGTAAGTGTGAACGGTATTCCGTTAAACGATGCCGAATCGCACGGAACCTGGTTTGTGGATCAGCCGGATATGGCTTCGTCGCTGGATAACGTGCAAATTCAGCGCGGTGTGGGAACTTCAACAAACGGCGCAGCGGCTTTTGGCGCCAGCATTAACCTGCAAACCAATTCGCTGAATAAAGAAGCTTACGCTTCGTATAAAACTGCAGCCGGAACATTCAATACGTTCAAAAACACCGTTTCGGCAGGAACAGGACTGATCAACGATCATTTTACATTCGATGTTCGCCTGTCAAAGGTAACATCCGATGGATTTATCGACCGTGCCAGTTCCGATCTGAAATCGTACTTTATTTCAGGCGGTTATTACTCGGAAAACACGATACTAAAAGTGAATGTATTTTCCGGCTACGAAGAAACTTACCAGGCCTGGTACGGTGTACCTTCTGTTCGTTTGAACAACGATATGGCAGGAATGCAGCAATATGCCGACCACTGGCTGATGACTCAGGAAGAAGTTGACCACATGATGGCTTCTGACAGCCGTACCTATAATTATTATACCTACGAAAACCAGGTTGACCACTATGTGCAGGATCATTA
This sequence comes from Draconibacterium sp., assembly GCF_041583095.1. Taxonomy (NCBI): domain Bacteria; kingdom Pseudomonadati; phylum Bacteroidota; class Bacteroidia; order Marinilabiliales; family Prolixibacteraceae; genus Draconibacterium; species Draconibacterium sp. Next base: position 2,666 of record NZ_JBFHGM010000168.1, on the reverse strand, counting down.
CCAGTTGCATTTTTCGCATAAATTTAATCCGAACCTGAATTTAAATGCCTCGCTGCACTACACTTATGGTAATGGTTATTACGAGAACTACAAAGCCGACGAAGACCTGGCCGACTACCTGTTGCCTAACATTGAAATTGGTGACGAAGTGATTGAAACCACCGACCTGATTAACCGCAAGTGGCTCGACAACGATTTTTACGGATTTACCTACTCGCTGAACTACAATAATAACAACAGCGATTTTACATTGGGCGGTGGCTACAATGTGTACGATGGCCGTCACTATGGAAATGTAATTTGGGCGCAGTACCTGGGCGAAGCCGATTTTAACCACGAGTGGTACCGCGGCACAGGTCTGAAAAAAGACTTCAACGTTTACGCGAAATACAACTGGCAGGTAGCTGAAAAGCTGAATTTATTTGCCGACCTGCAATACCGCCGGATTGATTACACCATTGAAGGAATCGACGACGATCTTCGTAATCTTGACCAGGATCACGACTTCAATTTCTTTAACCCAAAGCTTGGAATTTTCTATCAGGTTGCCGACAACCAGGATTTATACCTGTCGTTTGCTGTGGCCAACCGCGAACCGAACCGCACTGCTTTTGTCGATTACCCGGAAGGTAACGAGCCACCGGTGCACGAAACATTGCACGACTGGGAGCTGGGATACAACTATGCTTCATCGAAATTCTCGTTGGGTGCCAACTTCTACTTTATGAACTACAAAGACCAGTTGGTGGTAACCGGACAGATCAACGATGTGGGTTCGGCAATTATGGTTAATGTTGATAAGAGTTACCGCACCGGAATCGAATTACAGGCGGGCGTACAAATTGCCACTGATTTTCAGTGGAACGGTAACACTACGTTAAGCATCAACAAGATTAAAGATTTTACCGAATATGTTGACAACTGGGACACCTGGGGACAAAATGCCTTTGATTTGGGAACAACTGATTTGGCTTTCTCACCAAATGTAATTGCCAACAGCCAATTTGTTTACACTCCCGGAAAGCATTTTAGCATCTCCTTTGTTTCGCAGTATGTGGGCGATCAATATATCGATAACACATCGAGCGACGACCGTATGCTGGACGCGTATTTTGTAAATCACCTGAAAGCAGATTACACCTTTAAAACAAATCTGTTTGAGGAGATTTCGCTGCATTTTATGGCCAACAACCTGTTTGATGTGCAGTACGAAACCAATGCATGGGTTTACCCTTATTTACTGGGTGGCGAACGTTATAAAATGGACGGTTATTACCCGCAGGCCGGAGTTCACTTTATGTTTGGAGTAGACTTTACGTTTTAAATATTTAAACCGCGAAGGCGCAAAGCCATGGATAAATTTAAACTTTGCGTCTTTGCGGTAAACTAAAATGCGTTGAACTAAAGGTTTACGAATTGTCATTTTGATCTAACTCCCTGCCACAAGCTGTTTCCCGAAAAACCCTTATTTTTATAAAAATCATAACTGACTGATTTTAAAGCTTCCACAGGTGTCTGAAGTTGATTTCAAACGCATTTTTTTTTCGCCCTCAGCTAACCGAAGTTAGTTTCAAACGTGTTTTTTTTCGTCCCCAGCTAACAGAAAATGGTTTCAAACGCGTTTTTTCGCATGCCCAGGTCTTGTGGAGCCTTTCAAACGCGTTTTTTTGCGTCCTCAGTTAACCGAAGTTGGTTTCAAACGCATTTTTTTGCGTCCTCAGCTAACTGAAGTTGGCTTCAAACACATTTTTTTGCGTCCTCAGCTAACAGAAGTTGGCTTCAAACACATTTTCTTGCACCCCCAGCTAACTGAAGTTGGCGTCAAACACATTTTCTTGCACCCCCAGCTAACTGAAGTTGGTTTCAAACGTGTTGTGTATGAGTATTGTCATCATAAGCATACAAAATAAAGCGTTTTTGGTAGCTACCACATCTGTAACTTTCGTGCAAATCCGATTTTAGTTGGGCTCAGGAGCAGTAAAACAGGGCTAAACTTGAGAAAATTATGATTGATGGCTAATGATTTAGTTGTTTGATAAACCAATCTGCGATTGTTAATCGATATTCATCATTCTAAAATCACTTTCCCCTCGATTTCAACCAGCAAGTCATCACGGCAAATATCGGCAAGAATATAAACTACCGGCAAATCGCCGTAAAACTTTTTCACCACATTACGAATTTTTGCGAAATCTTTTCGGTTTTTAACGTAAACACGTGTGTGTCCGAATTCCGGATTAGCAACCTCATCGGGCAAAGCCACCAACACCTCATCGGCATACAAACGCTGCATATTATGAATGGTAACTTCGGTTTGTTTTGCCGCATCGCCAACACCAACGGTTTTTTCACCAATTATAGATGCAGTTCCTGAAATAAAGATCAGCTTTTTATTGCGATACCTGAAATAACGGGCCCGCTCAAACTTTGGTGTGGTTTTCAGGTTACACGCTTCGCCAACTAAAACCTGATCGGTGTATTGATGTGCCGAAATCTGGTCGGGATTGTCAACCGGTTGAGTAAGCACTTCTTTTGATTTTACCGCAACATATTCGATCAGTACCCCTCCATGGCTCATTCCTATTCCTGTTGCTGCCGGGTATCCGCTTTGCTCAAAAGCTTTCCCGTAGGCATCCGAGCGCACGTTATTAAACTCCTGGTAGCGT
>NZ_JBFHGM010000167.1:0-11449 GCF_041583095.1 Draconibacterium sp. | reverse complement strand
TCCTGCAGCACCTGCCATGATGGGTAACGTTGCTGTTTGGAAACCATCAAAAACTGCTGTTTATTCAGCAGGTGTAATTATGGAGATCTTTAAAGAAGCAGGTCTACCTGATGGCGTTATCAATCTGGTTTATGCATCGGGTCCTGTTGCTGCCGATACTGTGCTTACTCATCCTGATTTTGCCGGAATTCACTTCACAGGTTCAACAGCGGTATTCCAAAGCATTTGGAAAACCATCGGCGAGAACATTTACAAATACAAATCATATCCGCGTATTGTTGGCGAAACTGGTGGTAAAGACTTCATTTTTGCTGATCCTACAGCTAAAAAACGCGAACTGGCCATTGCAATGTTGCGTGGTGCTTTCGAATACCAGGGGCAAAAATGTTCTGCTGCTTCAAGATGTTATGTTCCTGCAAGTATCTGGCCGGAGGTAAAAGAGATTTTTGGAGCCGAACTGGCTACCGTAAAAATGGGACCGGTTGAAGATTTCACCAACTTTGTAAATGCCGTTATCGACGAGTCGTCGTTTGATAAACTGAAAGGTTTTATCGATCGTGCAAAAGAAGACGAAGATGCTGAGGTTATTTTTGGCGGAAACTGCGATAAATCAGTTGGTTATTTTGTTGAGCCAACAGTTATTCTGGCTAAAAAACCAGATTACATTACCATGAAAGAAGAGTTGTTTGGTCCGGTTCTTACTGTTTACGTTTACGAAGACGAAGACATGGATGCAACGCTTGATTTGGTTGATACAACTTCGATTTATGCACTTACAGGAGCTGTATGGTCGCAAAGCCGCTACAATATCGAGAAGATTGCCAAACGCCTGGAAAACTGCGCCGGTAACTTCTATATTAACGACAAGCCAACAGGAGCTGTTGTAGGCCAGCAGCCATTTGGTGGCGCTCGCGGATCGGGCACCGACGATAAAGCAGGTTCTATTTTTAACATGCTTCGCTGGACAGCAATCCGCACTATCAAAGAAAACTTTGTACCACCGGTAGATTATACTTATCCGAATTTTCAGCCGGATAATGAATAGATATTAATACCTGATGTTTGAAAATCAGGTTATTAAGGTTAAACTGTTGAAAAAGGGGAATCGGAATTGTTCGGTTCCTCTTTTTTTTGGTCGCGAAAGATTCTACTTTTGTAACAACTTTTAAGGAACATGAACAAGGAAATATTTAAATCCGGAATTTTTAAAGGCATCGGTAATAAGTTTGTTATCGCCTTTGTTTTTTTTGCAGTCTGGATAATATTTTTTGATGAGAACAGCATTGTTTCTCATGTGAAAAGCAAGCGCCAGCTAAACGAGTTGAAGCAACAAAAAGAATATTACCAGGAACGTATTGCCTCAGACAGACAAAAACTTCAGGACCTGAATAAAGGAAAAGAAGAACTGGAAAAATTTGCCCGGGAACAGTACCAGATGTCGAAACCCGACGAGGATGTTTTTATTATTGTAGAAGAAGAGTAGTTCACTTTTGGTAAACAATAATTCCCTCCATTCAGAACATTCTGTTAATAAATTCGTTACAAAGTAGTGTAAGATAAACAGCTATTTGATAGCCAATATAAATTTCTTATATTGCTTTTACAATGAATGAGAATCTTGACATATTCAGAATAAAATCAAACAACATTGCACCACAAAAGGGGCGAATTTTGATTGCTGAACCATTTTTGGCCGGTAATTATTTCAACCGGTCTGTGGTATTTTTGGTTGCCTACAGCAAAAAAGGAGCAGTGGGTTTTATTCTGAATAAGAAGGTTGATTTCCCTGTGCAGGATGCTTTCCCTGATTTTCCTGATTTTAACGCCGATGTTTACTTGGGCGGTCCGGTCTCTACCGATACGGTTTACTTTATTCACAAACTGGGCGATAAACTTCCGGGTAGTATTCATGTTATGGGCGACTTGTATTGGGGCGGAGATTTTGAGGTGTTGAAAAGGGACATTCAAAGCGGAAAAATAAATTCTTCTGATATCCGGTTTTTCCTTGGCTATTCCGGTTGGGATGGAGGACAGCTCGAAGATGAATTAAAGGAAGATTCGTGGCTGGTAACCGATGTAGAGCAAAACGAAGTGATGAAAGATTTAAGTGAATCTTCGTGGTTCGATTTTGTGAAGAAAGCCGGTAACCGTTATTCGGTGTGGGAAAATTTTCCTGAGAATCCCGCGCTTAACTAAACACTTTCATTTCTGATTTTCAGTTTTCCTTTCTAGAAATTGATTTAAAGCAGTATAAATCCGGTCGGTGTATTGATGCACGTATCTGCGGTTCTCAAATCCCAAAACCCATTGTATTCCTTTCGTTTCAGAGGCAAAGAATATTTCGTCCATTTGCAGCAGGTGTTTGCTTTCCAAATCATCGGTTTCTACCACTTTTATGTTTATTTCATTCGCATGTCGAATAATTTCCGCACGAATTACATCGGTGTAGCAACCCGTTTTTATTGACGGCGTAAAAAGTACATTCTCTTTCACCATAAAAATATTGGCAGCGATGCTTTCGCAAACTATATCCTTTTCATTTAGAATTATTGTTGCCGGACTTGGTCTCTCCTTCATTTCTGCACAAACTTGTTTCCATAATGTTGCCTTTCCAAATCGTGAATTGCTGTTTTGCGAATGACTTAACAGTTTAGAGCTTGAAATGCCGATGAGCAATCCTTGCGCATTTATCCGGAAATCGAAATCATTAAAAGCCTTACAGGTAACCAGGTAATCAATTTTTTCTTCAGTTATAAAAAACTGAAAAGTAATCAGTCCTGTACGGTAAAACCGGTTTTTATTGAGCATACGTTTTAGCAACCTGAATAATTCGCGACGGTTTTGAAAAAGGACTGGTAGGTCGTGTCCGAGCGATTTTAATTCTATTTTCAGGATATTCAGATTTTCGTCAAGCATTGGAATTCCGCCAAAACCAAACCAAATGCGGTGTTTGTACACATCGGGAGCGTTTAACAGAAAAGGTGTAAGGTTGGTTTCTGCTTCTTTTAAAATCTGATTATTTACAAGCAGGTAGGCCATAAATTACAGGAATGTAAACAGATTGTCGATAAAGCGGCTGAATAATTCAGGCTTTAGTAAAATCGGGAAAATAAAACCAAATACAGCTCCCAGAAAGTGGGCATCGTGTGCCACATTGTCCGATTGCCGTTTACTCATTTGGTAGGAGTAAAAAAGGTAACCGACGGCAAACAGAATTCCGGGAATAGGAAGCACTGCAAATAAATACAAAGGCTCCCAGGGCTGGAAAAATATGGTGGCAAACAGCACCGCCGACACTGCACCCGAAGCACCAACCGCATTGTAGTAGTAGTTGTTTTTATGCTTTATCAGGCTCCAGATATTCGAGGCCAAAATACCTCCAAAATACAGTAGCAAAAAATAAGCTGTGGCTTTAGTTCCAAAATAGTAGTCGAAATAAACAACGGTATTTCGTCCAAAAAAATAAAGAACCAGCATGTTTACACCCAAATGCGACCAGTTGGCATGAACAAAGGCATGGCTCACCAAACGGTAGTATTCATTGCGGTGGATAATTTGCGCCGCATTAAATTGTAGCTTTGCCGATAACTCGCGGTTTTGAAAGGCAATATATGAAATAACGGCTGTTACGCCTATGATGAACCATACTATCATTTAGTGTAAAATTTTATAAATCATTTCTTTCTGCAAGTCTCCGGTTTCAACCATTGTTGATACGTTGAAACCCTTACTTTTCATGTCGTATTCGCGTAAAATACCCATAATTTCGTACAGCTTGGTAGGGGAGTAACGTTTGGCTGCCGACACATATTCTTTCACAAAAAAAGGATGAACCCGAAGTTCGGCGGCAACATTTCGTTCCGATTTATCTTTTAGGAAATGATAGGTAAACAGTTTTGAAAAATAGAAATACAACCCGGCAACGGTTTTCTGTATCGGATTTAGTGTTGGATTAGCACCAAAATAATTGATGATCCGGTTGGCTTTTAGTACATTCTTTTCTCCCAATGCATTCTGAAGTTCAAGTATATTAAACTCTTTGCTTAGCCCGATATTTTTTTCAATATGCTCGGGAGTGATTTTAGTGGTGTCTTTAACCGCAATTACCAGTTTATTCAGCTCGTTGGCAATTTTACTTAAATCTGTTCCCAAATACGAGGTGAGCAATAAAGCGGCTTGCGGCGTAATGGTGTAATTGTGCGTTCTCAAAAATCCATCAATCCAACCCGGAATTTTGTTCTCGTACAATTTCTTTGAAGTAAAAAGTACACCGTTCTTTTTTATGGCTTTGGCAAGTTTTGTTCTCGAATCAAGGGTTTTGTATTTGTAAGCCAATACCAAAATGGTTGAAGCCAATGGTTTTTCAGCATACGATGTAAGCGTTTCTATTTTGCTCAGGCTCTGCGCTTCTTTCACAATAATAACCTGCTTACTCGCCATCATCGGGAAACGTAACGAGGCTTCAACGATGGTAACCGGATCTGAATCTTTTCCATAAAATATGGTTTGGTTAAATCCTTTTTCAGCATCGGTAAGCACATTGTCTTCAATATAATCCGATAGTTCATCAATAAAATATGCCTCTTCACCCTGAAGCAAATAAATGGGGTGGTAGATGCCTTTTTTCAGGTTGTGCAGTATGTCGCTATACTCCATTTTTAGAATCGTAAGTGTTTTACAGAAAGTCCGTGATTTTTAATTTCCAGCAAGGCATCAATACCGGCCTGAATATGTCTTTCTACGTACGAAGAAGAAACATACTGATCGCTTTTGTCGGTTTTTACGCCGGTAGAAATCATGGGCTGATCGGAAACCAGTAATAAAACTCCGGTAGGTATTTGGTTGGCAAAACCAACGGTAAACAGGGTTGCTGTTTCCATGTCGATGGCCATTGCCCTAGTTTTTTTGAGGTATTTTTTAAACCGGTTGTCGAACTCCCAAACCCGACGGTTGGTGGTTAATACCACGCCTGTCCAGTAATCCTGCTCCGAATTTCGGAGAATATGCGAAACCGCACGTTGCAGGTTAAATGCAGGTAATGCCGGAACTTCCGGCGGCAAATAGTCAGTCGATGTCCCGTCGCCACGGATGGCGGCAATGGGAAGGATAAAATCTCCCAACTGATTTTTCTTTTTTAGCCCACCACATTTTCCCAGAAACAAAACAGCTTTTGGATGAATAGCACTTAGCAAATCCATTACTGTTGCTGCGTTAGGGCTTCCCATTCCAAAGTTGATCATGGTAATGCCTTCGGCAGTTGCACTGGGCATGTTTTTGTCGGTTCCTTCAACCGGAACCTCAAACTTGCGTGCAAACCGTTCAACGTAATCCTGAAAATTAGTGAGCAAAATATACTGGCCAATTTCATCGAGTTTTTTACCCGTGTACCGTGGCAGCCAGTTGTCAACAATTTCTTTTTTCGTCTTCATAAGCTGAATTATTCTACCTTTGAACAAATAGGAATACCTTTGGTTTTAAGGCGAACACAAATGTACATTTTTACAGCTCGCCAGCCAAGTTGAGTTAATAAGTTATTGAGAAGATGATGTACAAACTGAATTTGCCGGAACATACTTTCCGAACAAAAACAGAAAACGATAAAACCTGGATTTTTGATTCGATACGCAAAAAATTTGTGGTACTTACACCGGAAGAATGGGTGCGCCAGAATTTTATTCAATATTTGATACAGGAACGGAATTATCCGCAGAATTTAATGGCTGTGGAAAAGCAAATTAAAGTAAACCAGCAACAACGACGTTTCGATTTATTGATTTATCAGCGAAACGGAAATCCTCATCTGATAGCTGAATTTAAAGCGCCAAATGTAAAAATTACACAGAATGCTTTTGATCAGGTGGTGCGCTACAATATGGCTTTACGTGTTGAAAGGGTAGTGGTGTCGAACGGAATGCAGCACTTTGCCTGCCAGATCGACTACGAAAAAAACAGCTATTCTTTTTTGAAAGAAATACCAACTTTCTAAATTATTTTTTGCACCGTCTTTTAAGGCGGTGAATAAGAATCTATTGCCTTAATCTGATTTTTTAGGATTTTTGGAACATGAAGTTTACAAAAATCCTAAAAAATCATTGCCGCCAACACTGTTTAGTATCACCGCTCTAAAGAACGGTGCAAAAAATAGTATCTATCGTCATTGAGTCTTGAGAAGCTGTGAAGTTTAACCCAAAAACTTCTGATAAAACAGCTCATCTTTCCAGCCGGAGAAAGTTTTAATCCAGTCTTTTTTTATGCCACTGCGCGTAAATTCTGCTTTTTCGAACAACTGTATGCTTCCCCAATTATCGGAAGTAATGTTCGCGTACAATTGTCTTAATCCCAGGAATTCGAAAGCATAGTTGGATAAGGCATGGAGTGCATCGCTGGCGTAACCTTTTTTACGGTCATCGCTATTGTGAATAAGAATACCTACCCCTGCCCGCATGTGAAAGGGTTCAAAATCGAAGAGATCAATGGCACCTACAGGCTTGTTTTCAGTCGTCTCTATAACCAGACGAAGTTGTTTGGTTTCGTAAATATCTTTTGCCGATTCCAACAGGTATTGGGCAAGAATATGTTTCGAGAACGGCGTCTTTGTGTTGCTCACTTCCCAAATTTCGGTGTTATTCTCCCACTGGTACAGCAGGTCAATGTCCTCCGGTTCAAGGGGGCGGAGTACTATTTTTCCAAAGCTTAACTTCTCTTTCATCTTCGTTGTTTTTAATGATTAACGGTCAAGACTTCTCCAGCCTTTCAACAAAATTTCAATGTCCGAAAGTACTTTGTAATCTTTTGCATACAATCGGTTTAACTGCACCGATTTTTCTTTATCCAATTGTAACCCGGGAAACCTGTCGGCCGGATGAAGGATTCCTTCTTTTATTGTCGGAAGTTTGCTCTCGTCGGCAACACCCGATATGTATCCAATCCAGGATTTTTTTCCAAGAATTACGCTGAAAATATTTCTTAAAAAGTTTCCTTTATTACTTGCGAACCAGATAAGAATCGGGCTTAGGCATAAAATCAATAGTGCAGCTAGCAGATCAAACAATCTTTTTTTACGCTTATTGCCCAATTTTGAAATGGCATTCAGATTCACCACATAAAGGTCGCCAGCCGTGTGAATGGAATTACTCCCGATGATACTTGCACTTTCGGGTGGTGCAATTTTGTAATCAATATCCAGGCGACTCAGGTCGAGCATTGCTTTAATGATCTCGGCCGAACTGATGTTTTCAGCACAAAATACAATTTCATCAATACGGTTAATCCGAATGATCTCCTCCAACTGGCTTAACTCGCCCATGTAATTTTGTCCTTTATCGCTACTGTCGAGCGCAATAAAACCTGTCAATTGCGATTGAATCCGGGTCTCTTCCAGAATCTGTTGAACCCTGCGTGTTTCTTCCGAATGACCAACAATCGCAATTTTACGGGTGTCTTGCGCGTGAAGCCTGAAATCGCTAAGCTTTAACCAATGGCCCATCAATCGGTAGGCCATAAGGATAATTCCGGCCCAGGCAGTTCCCAGTAGAATCAATGCGCGCGAAAAACGGTATTGTTCATCTACCAGCGAATAGACCAATAAAAGTGAAATTAGTCCCCAGAGAATTCCTCTCTCCACTTTGTAAATGCTAACGGGCTTATTGTAACCTCCCGAAAACCGAATGCCCAATAAATAAAAGAAGCAGTACACCGGTACCACAATTTGTAATAATTCGGGAGGATAATAATCCGGTTGATGAAAGCGGAATTGTTCCCAGCTTGGAGTGATCAGCCAGAATCCGACAAAAATCAGCAATGCATCAATAAGTGGTATATACAGTTTTTGCAGAACGCGTTTTGACGCAGAAAGCAAAGCCCGAAAATAAATAGCCAGATGAATGAGAAAAGCAAAAACACCTGCTTTATTTCCCGAAAAATGTTTACGTGCAAAAATGATCATGGCATTGTAAAATACCTTCACGTAATTTAGTGAACCCTTTTTTGTGCTTTCTCCTTTGTAATGGATTATTGTTGTTTTGGGGTAGTAATAATTTTTGTATCCTCTTTTTTGAATGCGGTACGAAAGGTCGATATCTTCGCCATACATAAAAAAAGATTCATCAAGCAATCCAATTTTATCGAGTACCGATTTACGAAGTAACATAAAAGCACCTGCCAGCACATCAATTTCATGAACTTCATCCTGACTGAGGTAGGAGAGATGATATTTGCCGAATTTACGTGACTTTGGGAAAAGCCTTGAGAGGCCGAACATTTTATAAAAGGCCACCCAGGGAGTTGGTAATCCCCGTTTTGATTCAGGCAGAAAAACGCCTTTCCCATCAATCATTTTTACACCCAGACCGCCCGCATCGGGGTGTGCATCCATGAATGAAAGAGCCTTTTCAAAAGTATCTTCCTCAACAACGGTGTCGGGATTCAGCAACAATACATATTTCCCTATTGCCTGCCGAATGGCCTGGTTATTCGCACGTGAAAAACCCACGTTCTCTGTATTTTGAAGAAAAGTAACATTTGGAAACTTTTCAGTAATCAACTGCGACGAGCCGTCAACCGAGTTATTATCAACAACAAAAACTTCGCCTTGTACATTCCGCAAAGCCTTCTCAACCGAGTGGAGGCATTGTTCCAGAAAATGTTTTACGTTGTAGTTGACAATAACAATTGAAATATCCATCTTTTTGCACTGGCATTTTCAAATAGACTGGCCACTTATAACGTTGCGGCCACGGAAATCTACTTTTATCGTTGATTACTAATCACTCTCAAATGTAAGATTTCCTTTTCATAACAGAAAGAAACCGGCTTTCTGATGCGTAATTTATTTTCCCAGAGAACTTTCGAAGGGAACGCGGTTCATTAACGAGCGGCCAAGTGTAATCTCGTCAGTATATTCCAGTTCGTCGCCAATGGATACGCCCCGCGCCAGTGTAGAGATTTTTACTTCTTTACCCTTTAACTTCCGGTAGATGTAAAAGTTGGTGGTATCGCCTTCCATGGTAGTTGAAAGTGCCAGTATGATTTCGATAACTTTGCCTGAATGTACCCGTTCAATCAGCGAATCGATTTCCAGTTCGGCCGGGCCAATTCCATCCATTGGCGAAATAATACCTCCCAACACATGGTAAAGTCCGTTAAACTGGTGTGTATTCTCCACCGACATTACATCGCGGATATTCTCTACCACGCAAATTACACTTTCGTTGCGCGAAGGATTGGAGCAAATCTGGCAAGTGTCATTATCCGAGATGTTATGGCAAACTTTGCAGTGTTTTATTTCGTTGCGCAATTGTATAAGGCTGTTGCCAAACGAATTAACATCTTCTTTGTCTTGCCGCAAAAGGTGCAAAACCAACCGTAATGCACTTTTTCGGCCAATGCCGGGCAATTTCGAAAACTCGTTTACAGCGGCCTCCAACAGTCGCGATGGATATTTGTCGATGTTCATAAGAGCAAAAATAGTGTTGAATTTTAAAATATGATAAGAGATTGCAATTTTTCACACAGAGAAGTTTTTTCGTTTGTTTTCATCTGTTAAAAATTTTTTGATTTCTGAATGTTCAAAAAATTTAGATACATTCAGTAACTCACATAAATTTTAATCATTCTTGTTTTTGAATTTAGAATGAGGAAAATTCATGTTCGTTTCATAGCTGAAATTGTTGCTCCGAAACCTAAATTATGTGTACCTTATTGTCATTAATTTAAAACCACAAGCTGTGAAAATCTCATTTTTACTGGTTGTATTTATTTTTTTCTCCGTATCTGGTTTTGCACAGGTACAGGATACCACCACTGTTGATCAACAGAACGAAACAAGTTTACCCAAACCCCAACTCGATAAAAGCCGAATTTATTATGGTGGTTACGTTACTATGAATTTTAGCAAAAATTACAGTGTGATTGGAGCACAACCTTTAGTAGCATATAAGCTCACTCCAAAGTTATCGGTTGGAACACAGGTATCTTACGAATACATTAGCGACAGCCGATACATTGAAGATCAAAATGGTTCGAATTACGGAGCCAGTATTTTTAGTCGATTTCGAGTTACACCACGTCTATATACTCACACTGAATTCGAATTGATGAGTTATAAGTTTTATTTTCCTGAGGATCGAAAACTAGTGCCCATGTTTTACGTGGGAGGTGGTTACAGCCAACCAATCTCTCCAAATGTATGGTTAAACGCACAAGTGTTGTTTGATGTGTTAAACCATAAAAACTCACCGTACAAAGATTGGGAACCCTATTTCAGTTTGGGAATTGGAGTAGGATTTTAATGTGGATAAAAAAGATAGTGATCAAAATAAAATGCCGGAATTCATCTGATTCCGGCATTCTTTATTTTAAAGCGAGAAGTTTAATCTTCAAGGGTACTGCTGGCCTGGGCATCAATAACAGCAATGGCTGTCATATTAATGATTTCACGTACAGTGCTGTCGCGTTGTAAAATATGGATGGGTTTTTTCATTCCCATCAGAATAGGACCGATAGCCTCGTAAGGGCCCAATGCCTGTAAAATTTTGTAGGTAATATTTCCTGAGCTCAGGTTGGGGAAAATAAGGGTATTGGCATCCATATCGCCCAGTTTATTAAACGGATAACGCGAATAGCGTAATTTGCCATTTAATGCGTAGTTTGCTTGCATTTCTCCATCTACTATCAAGTCGGGATCCTGCTCATGAAGTAGCTGTACAGCTTCTTTTACTCTGATTGGGCTACCTTCTCCTTTGTACGCTCCAAAGTTAGAATAGGAAAGCAGAGCAATGCGTGGTTCGATGTTAAATTTGCGTACTTCGGCGGCTGTAAGCTGTGTGGTGTCGGCAAGTGTTTGTGCCGACGGATTCATATTCACAGTAGTATCGGCCAGGAACAATGGTCCGTGTTTGGTTAACAGCATATACATTCCTGCAATGTGGTTAAAATCCTTTTTTACACCAATTACCTGCAGGGTAGGGCGAATAGTAGAAGAATATTTTCTGGAGAATCCTGAAATAAAAGCATCTGCTTCGCCCGTTTCTACCATCATCGAACCATAATAGTCGCGGTTGTACATTTTTTCTACAGCCTCGTTGTAGGTCATCCCTTTACGTTTTCGTTTTTCGTAGAGGATTTTTGCAAAGTGATGACGTTTTTCGTCGCTTACCGATTTATAAAGATCAATGATTGGTACATTCTCAAGATCCAGTTGGTTTTCCTTTATCAGCTCCTGAATTTTCTCTTTATTTCCCAGCAGAATTGGTTTTGCAATTCCCTCGCGAATCACGAATTGAACTGCTTTGAGAATACGGAAACTATTGGCCTCTGCAAATACTATACGTTTCGGATCTTGTTTTGCCTTGGTTCGAATGGCCATTATCAGTCGGTTATCTATTCCCAGGCGTTCGGTTAATTCGCGCTCGTAAGCTGCCCAGCTTTTTATCGGTTTACGGGCCACTCC
>NZ_JBFHGM010000166.1:0-11481 GCF_041583095.1 Draconibacterium sp. | reverse complement strand
CAGTCTCTGCTTCTCGAAATGAAGTTATAAAAGTGGGTCATGCATTGCACAAAACGGGAGGATGTTTGTGACTCTCAAATAATCTTCCTCCGGAAATTCAATGGGCAATGTTCAATAAACTGTGTCATGAATAACGCCAAGGAACACATAAAGGATGTTAAGGAATGGAAGATGGCGTGAAGGAACTCATGAGCAACGTGAAGGAACACAAAGTAAGCGCCAAGGAACGCATGAGCAGTTTTAAGGAACACGTGGTAAGCGCTAAGGAACGCGTGAGCAGCGTTAAGGAACACATGGTAAATGCTAAGGAACGCATGGGCAACGGTAAAAAATACATAAACCACCTGATGAATGGGATAAGCGATGTCCTCATTATTTTCATCCCATCCGTAATTCCCAAAAACTCTTAACTTTGCACCGCAATTTTTAAAACTTCACGCATAAGCAATGGAAAGAAGAGATGTGGAAATAATGGCGCCGGTTGGTTCGTACGAATCGTTAATGGCAGCCATTCAGGGAGGAGCCGGATCGGTGTATTTTGGTGTTGAAAACCTTAACATGCGTTCGCGCTCGTCTAATAATTTTAATCTCGACGACCTGCGTAAAATCGTACGTATTGCCACCGAAAATAAGGTAAAAACTTACCTAACCATGAACGTGGAAATTTTCGACGGCGAACTGGATAAAATGCATGAAGTTATCGATGCCGCCAAAGAAGCCGGTGTGTCGGCAGTTATTGCAGCCGATGTTTCGGTAATTCAGTACGCCCGGTCGGTTAATCTCGAAGTGCATATTTCAACCCAGGTAAATATCACCAACATCGAAGCCGTAAAATTCTACTCCAATTTTGCCGATGTTGTGGTGCTGGCGCGCGAAATGAACCTTGGGCGCGTTTGGGAAATCAGCGATCAGATTAAAAAGCAAAATATTACCGGGCCAAATGGCGAACTGATGAAAATTGAAATGTTTGTACATGGTGCGCTGTGTATGGCCACCAGCGGCAAATGTTACCTTAGTTTGCACGAAATGAACTCGTCGGCAAACCGTGGGGCATGCCTGCAAACCTGCCGCCGGGCTTACACGGTTACCGATAAAGAAACCGGTGCCGAGCTGGAGATCGACAACGAATACATCATGTCGCCCAAAGATTTGAAAACCATTCATTTCCTCAATAAAATTCTCGATGCCGGCGTTTCGGTGCTTAAGATCGAAGGACGCGCCCGTTCAGCCGAATACGTAAAAACAGTTGCGCAGTGCTACCGCGAGGCTGTTGATGCTTATTTTGATGAGGAATTTACCGACGAGAAAGTGGAAGAATGGAACAACCGTTTGGAAACCGTGTTTAACCGTGGATTCTGGGATGGTTATTATCTTGGTCAGCGACTGGGTGAGTGGAGTAAAAACTATGGATCAAGGGCGAGCAAACGCAAATTGTATATCGGGAAATGCACCAATTATTTCAAAAAAATTGGTGTTGCCGAATTCAAACTGGAAACCAACAACCTGAAAGTAGGGGACGAGATAATTGTTACCGGCCCAACAACAGGGGTTTATCAAAACAACGTCAGCGAAATTCGTTTCGATCTACAACCGGTTGAAGAAGGCTTAAAAGGGCAACGAATCTCTGTGCCAATCGATGAAGTAATCCGCCGTGCCGATAAACTTTACAAGCTGGTTGATGCATCGCAGGTAAAAGAAAGACGATAGATTTATTTTACATTGTTTCCATTTCTGATAAAAACGGCTTAAATTAAACGCTGTAAGTCAAAGAGATGGTTGTGAGAAAATTGCTATTTGTTTTTATCTTGCTTATGGTTGGTGCATTTTCAGTAAATGCACAGCTTATAGGTTTCAGGGTGGCAGCCAATTCAGGCATGCTTATGTCCGAATTCGGAACTTCTGATGTACCGCATCCCAACGCTTTGCTTGCTTCGCCGGCTACCAGCAGCGACAGATTTACCCCGCAACTATCGGCAGGTTTGGAAGGTGAAATTCTGTTTCAGGTTACCGAAAAAACCTACTTCGGCATCGAGCTGGATTATACTCATCTGAAGGGTTTTAACGACGACCCACCCGTTTTTAATTATTTTCTTACACCTTATTTTCAGTATTACCAGGATGAGTTTATTGTTTCTCCGCTGGAATACAACACCCGCTTGTTTAATGTGGCTGTTAACTACAAATACTTTTTTATGCCCGACAAAACATTCACGCCTTTTTTTAAACTTACGGGTGTTGTGGCATTGGTGGGTACGGAATTAAAGTACCGGGATTTCTCTCAGGAAGAACCTTTGCCTGGTTTTGATTTGAACGTAATAGATTATGCTTTTAATGAAGGTGAAGGTGTAGATGTGCTTTATGCGCGCGGAACATCCATCTCGGAACAGAAAAAATGGCCGGCATTTCACGTAGGCGGAGGAATTGGTTTTGATTATGCCCTAAACGATAATTTACTGTTTGAAATTGATGGAACATGTACCGTTTTAAACTCAGGAATAATTGATGGGGTGCCTAATTTCACTTACGCCAACGAAGAGGGTGTTGATCTGCTAAAATACAACCGCCGTTTGTCGTTAACCACACAAATTAGTGTGGGATTGGTATTCTTGTTTGAAATTGGCGACGGCGGACGTGGTGGCGACGGAAGGATTGATCCGAACTTCCCATTCTACCGAAACAAACATTAGGATTGTTTTATTCCAGACAAAGTTGATAAAACATTTGGCGCATTGTTGACTATGGGATATACAGTCAGCTTATAGTTTCTTTTAGTTATTTCGTCCGGGACAACGAACAATCTTTATTCAACTTTCTTCGCCGGACTAGATCTGCTTCATTCTCTTTTTCCCGGCGCTTCCTGACTTTCGTCAGTAGCACCGGGTTATTGCCTCTCGCCCCCTTGGGGCTTTTAATAAAAAGCGCTGAAAGTGCGATATATTTTAGCCCGGGGCAGAGTAATTCTATGAATTACGTCGCCCTGGGTAAAGGTCGGATATATAAATCGTCCGGCGAAGAAAGCCGTTCAACGCTGGCGGTTGTTCCGGACGAAAATAACAATTGCTCCATTTCAGTAGAGGTATATAAAAATAAGGGAAGCGATGAATATTCATCGCTTCCCCTTTTTTTTGAAAGACAAACAACTAATTACCTTTTCAACTTTGTATTAAGTTTTTCAATCAACCCCTTTAAGTCATTTCAGGTATACAAAGTTGTTTAGATTTACGCGTACACCACTTTATTGTTTCGAAATAAAGCGGGATTAACAAAAATTAATGGTAAATCGACTGAAAAGAGTTAGTTAATAAGTTGTTACGTGTCTATAATGTTTTAAATACTTTTTCAAGAAGTGCCTTTGTGGCTATTACACCTTCGCGCTCCGACAGCTCGGATCCTTCAAATTCAATACCCACAAAACCTTTGTAACCCGCATCGTCAACAATTTCCATCAGTCGGTAATAATCCATATTGGCTTCGTCGCCGGCAGCGTTAAAAACATTGGTTTTTGCACTAACACCTTTTGCGTAAGGCATTAAAAGTTCAACGCCTTTGTAGCGGTCGTATTCTTCGCCGGTGTCGCGGTTAATCATAAAGTTTCCGAAATCAGGCAAAGTGCCCACACGTTTGTGGTCAACCATTTTCATTACCCCCGAAAGCCATTCACCATTGCTCGATAAACCACCATGGTTTTCAACAATAATGTTAATTTTTTGGGTATCGCCATATTCGCAAAGCATGTGTAGTCCATCAGCGGCAAGTTTTTGTTGCTCGTCGAATGTACCCCGGCTTCCGGCATTTACACGAATGGAATGGCAGCCCAAAAATGCAGCGGCATCAACCCATTTTTTATGATTTTCAACTGTTTTTACACGCTCGTCTTTTTCCGGATGGCCAACCATTCCTTCGCCATCGCACATAATCAGCACGTTGGTAACACCTTCATTTTTTGCAATTTTCTTTAGTTCGCCCAGGTATTTTTCGTCCTTTGCTTTGTCTTTAAAAAACTGGTTTACATACTCCACGCCGTCAATTCCCAGTTCACGGGTAACTTTCGGAAAGTCGAGGTTTGTCATTTCATTGGCAAACAAAGCCTTGTGAAACGACCATTCGGCCAGTGAAATCTGGTAACGCGATTTGGCACCATTCATTGCAAATGCCGGTGAAACAAGCATTGTTCCTGCCGCAGCAGCAGCTGTAGTTCTTAAAAAGTTCCTGCGATTTGTTTTCATCTCATTAAAATGTTTATTTCGTTTGTATTCGATGTAACTCTCGATGAATTTTAATTCTTTTTGTCAGTGAATTTGAAGAATTATAATTCATGTTCGTTTCATCATTTATAAATTTAGTTGATATCAAGTAAGTTTTAAACTCTAAAATATATTCGTTTTATAAACAGGTAATAGCAAAGCAGCCACTCCAAAGCGAGAACGCTTAAGGCAGTTGTGAGGTTTATTAAAAATTCAGGAGTTTTAAACCAGCTCAAAAAACCTGTAGTAAAAATGGCTACGAATCCGTTTAACCATTGGCCTCCAACTGTATTCGAAAAAAGGTAAATAAAAATGGAGTTAGTACCAACAACCACAAAAGGAAAAATCCATTGGTTGATTTTTTTTATGTCGATAAGCCAGTAGCTAAAAGCCAGTACCAGCAGTGCCCATCCACCCGATGCCAAAACAAACGACGAGGTGGAAATGCGTTTTATGATTGGTGTTACCGAAGTCCAGTCGAGTAAATACCCAAGAACTAAAATAGCTGATCCTCCAATTACCAGTTGCTTAACTTTTTCAGCCTGGCTTTTACCCGATTGCAGCAGTTGCCCGGCCACTACGCCCCAAATGGTATGTGCGGCTGTTGGAATACAGTTGATGGCTACCCAGCCACCGCCGTTGTTAATTTTTCCCATTAATAGCATGTCAACCCAACTTCCGAAATTATGATCTTTTACAAAGGGTTGATTATAGCCATCAAGCGGGAATGTACGATAAAGAATTTCAGTTAGCAGCAATAAGCCAAACGAAACAAAAATTTGTGTTGACCACTTGCAGCGCATTAAAAAATAGGCGATTAAAATGGTTACCGAAAGTTGCGATAAAACGTTCCAAAGCTCCCAGACCAGTTTGCGGCTGTAGCCACAGTGCAGGGCTACACCAAATGCCAAAAGGACAATGCAGCGTTGTATGATATGCCGGGTGATTGTTGTTTGTGAGTCGCCCCGTTTTTTTCGTTTGGCATACGAAAAAGGCATTGCCACACCAACAATAAACATAAAAAAGGGTTGAATAAGATCCCAAAACCTCAACCCGTTCCACGGATGGTGATGAAATTGCAGAAAGAAACTTTCAAAGACGGTTCCCGCAATTGGAGGCTCAACTAAAACCGACCACAAATGTGTGCCTTCAGCTACCAACAGAAACATTGTAATTCCGCGAAAGAAATCCAGCGACAACAGGCGATCCTCAGAAAAGAGTTTACTTGACTTTAAGTTCATTAAGTAGTAGTTAGTTGAAACAAATGTAGCAATATTTCCTGTTTAATTTGTATGTGAACATTTGTTCTGCCGCCTATTGATTCAGGTTTGATTTTCACCTAACTTGAAGAATATTCTAAATTAATATACTATGAATGAACAAGTAACAGGTTATATTGAAAAGGCCTATGATTTGATAATTACCTACGGTTTAAAGGTAATTGCGGCCATTGTAGTTCTGATACTGGGTTTTTGGATCATTAAAATTATTACCCGGAGAACTGCAAAAGTTATGGAGAAACGCCACGTTAATGTTTCGGTGAGCGGTTTTTTACAAAGTTTAATAAACATTCTTTTAAAGGTGATGCTTCTGATAAGTATTGCCAAAATGGTGGGGATTGAAACCACGTCGTTTATTGCGGTGCTTGGTGCTGCCGGACTTGCTGTTGGCATGGCTATGCAGGGAACCCTGGCAAATTTTGCTGCAGGAGTAATGATACTGGCATTTAAACCCTTTAAAGTGGGCGACCTCATTGTTTCGCAAGGGCACCTGGGAACTGTTAAAGAGATACACATTTTTGTTACTATACTTTTAACACCCGAAAACAAAACCGTGATCTTGCCAAATGCGGCCGTATCGGGCAACGACATTGTAAACTATACCACTGAAGGTTTGATAAGGGTGGATATGGATTTTGGTATTTCTTATGGTTCGAATATAAAACAGGCCAAAGACGTGTTAATGAAGATAATTGAAAGCCATCCGAAAGTACTGAAAGAACCGGCACCTTTTGTTGGAGTAAAAGGCCTTGGCGATAGTTCGGTGAACCTGGCCGTTCGGCCATATACCTTGCCTGTCGATTACTGGAAAGTATATTTTGATGTGTACGAAGCCGGAAAAATTGCACTCGATGAGGCCGGAATTGTAATTCCTTTCCCACAAATGGATGTGCATTTGGATAAGCTGGAGAATTAGATTACTACGATATTGATAAAAATGAGGCTGTACAAAAAGTCCTGAAATAAAAATAGAACACAAAGACACCAAGACGCAAAGTATTAGTTTTCAGATGATATTATTTGTGGCTTTGTGACTTTGTGTTGAACTTTTCACCTTTAAGACAGCCTCTTTTTTACACGTATTTGTATCGTTTTATGTTTCGTTTTGGCGTTTTTTCGAACTCTTCGTCAACCAGCTCAATGCGGCTAACATGCTCGTAACGCGGCAATTCGGCATTGACCTTTTTTTGGTTTTCGGCCATTATCGCCGGCAACTCTTTTTCATCAATATTATCGGTTTTCATCGATTCAAAATCGGGGTATACCAATGCCACCAGTTTATGGTCGCGCTCAACAACCACACACTCGGCAATATAACTTTGGTTGCAAAGTTTTGCTTCAATTTCTTCGGGGTAAATATTTTGCCCCGACGGGCCAAGCAGCATATTTTTCGATCGTCCGCGAATGTAAATAAAGTTGTTCTGATCAATTACACCCAGATCGCCGGTTTTTAGCCAGCCATCTTCGGTAAGCACCGCTTTGGTTTCCTTTTCGTTTTTGTAATAGCCCAACATTACATTTTCGCCTTTTACCTGAATCTCGCCCACCACATTATACGGATCTTGCGAATCGATTCGAACTTCCATACGGTCGACAAGCGTTCCGGCTGAAGAAGGCATTGTTTTATCCCATGCTTCGTAACTAATCAGCGGGCCGCATTCTGTCATTCCGTAGCCTATGGTAAACGGAAAATTTATGCGTTTAAAAAAAGCCTCAACGTCGGCGCTTAATGGTGCACCGCCAATTACAATTTCGTAGAAACGTCCGCCAAATGTTTCAACCATTTTAGTTCTGATCTTTTTCAAAATGATATTTGAAATGATCGGCAATTTCAGTAAAAATTTTACCGAAGGTTTTTCAATTGCCGGCAGAATACGTTTTTTGTAGATCTTCTCAATTACCAGCGGAACCGATAAAATAAGGTGTGGTTTTATTTCGCCAAAAGCTTTTGTAATAACAGCCGGAGAAGGCATTTTACTCAGGAAAGTAATGTGGCATCCTTTACTAACCGGGAATAAAAATTCGAAAAGTAGTCCGTAAACATGCGCCATTGGCAAAAACGAAACAATTTTATTTCCGGCTACCAAAGGCATGTGTTCCTGTGCAAAAATTACGTTTGATAGCAAACTGCGCTCGGGTATCATTACTCCTTTTGTAAAACCCGATGTACCTGATGTATACGAGATAATACACATTTCTTCGGGTTCCCATTCTTCAAAAACAAAAGCTGCTTTACTTAACTGGTTTTCCTTGTAGTATTGAAATCCGTCGTTGAGTTTGTATTGTATATTTTCGTCTTTTGCGGCATAAAAACTAAAATCTTCGAGTTTAATTACTGCCTGCAGCTTTTCTGAAACTTCAAGGTCAACCTTTTCTAAAAGAGCACTTGCTCCAATAACCAGTTTCGATTCGGAGTGATTGATAATGTGATTGGTATCGCTCTTGTTAAAATCGGGCAGAATAGGAACAATTACAAGCCCTGCAGAAAGTGCCGACAAAAAAGTGGCTGCCCATTGCGATGAGTTTCTTCCCAGAACTGCAATTTTATCGCCGCGTTGCAAACCGGCAAGTTGATAAAACAGGTGCAGCGATTTTATGGTCCCTGCAATGTCTTTGTAAATAAAATCACCACCTTCAAAATCGGAAAAAGCCAATTCCTCCCAGTTTTCGTGAAAAGCAGTGGTAAATAGTTTTGCTAATGTTTGATCACGCATTTCGAGCTGTTTAAAATTTAACTTCTAAAAATACCATATTTAGCATTAAAACAAATTGTTTGACCGTAATTATGATTGCTGGTGGAGGTGTAACCCGTGATTACCGGAAAAGTTTGAAATTGAAGCAAAAAAAAGCCAACCCTTGAGGTAGCGGGTTGGCTGTGTATTCCTTGTTTTGTTTGTCTTGATCTTAACTATTAGTTTGCTTTCAGGGACAGTGAAGGACAGTTTGCGTTTGCGTAGTTAATAACCGCGGTGTTTGTAACCTTTATCAAGCTTAAACAAGGAACCGAATGTGAGGAGATAAATTCTTCTTGTTTCTTTTTATAAATAATTTAAAGAACTGTTTTCTTAATTGCATTACAATATTACGTAATTGGTTTTAAATAAAATTAGGTATTTTATAAACGGTAGGTTCTGGCTAATAAGCGGTAGGTTCTACCGAATAAGTGGTTTTTGGCTTACTCAACAATTGGCACCAAAAGTGTAATTTTTGCTCCCGGATTTGTTTCTCCCGGGTAAAGTTCTTCATAACTAAGTTGGGTTTTTACCTGGTATTTTTCACCAATCAGCTGAATTCTTTTTTGTGTGAGGTTCGACGCCATATTCAGGTGGCTTTTCGTTTTTGAGAATGCTTTTGATTTTTCGAAACCAATACCGTTGTCTTCTATTATAATACGGATACTTTTTTCGTTAACGTAATTAAAACGTATGGTAATTTTTCCTTTGTCCTGCAGTTGTGAAATGCCGTGCCAAATGGCGTTTTCAACAAATGGTTGCACAATCATCGATGGAATGTTGTAGTCGTCTTGCTGCAATTGGTCGTCGAGAATTACGCTAAATTCAAAATGGTTTTCCATTCTGAACTGCTCCAGCTCAATATAATTTCGCAAACGTTCCACTTCATCATCCAGTAATACGGAGTTTGATTTAATGGAATTCATGGTTTGCCTGATTAGTCTTGCAAATCGCGAAAGATAAGCTCCGGCTTCTTCCGATTTGTTTTGCAGTAAAAACTTCTGAATCGAGCCCAGCGAATTAAATATAAAGTGGGGATTCATCATCGACTGCAAAGCTCGGTTTTCGAGCGTAACCAGCTGGTTGTCTTTTTCACGTTCGCGAAGTTGACGGCGGTAATAGTTTCTCACCATCAGGAATCCCAGAAACAGCAGGAGAAACAGTGCCCCGATTCTTGTGCTTACTCGTTGAAAGAAAGTAGGTATAACGGTAACAGGAAGTTCTATTACTTCGCTGTAGGGCTCCATATTCTTTCTTGATTTTAGCTTAAATGTGTAGTGCCCCGGTTTTAGGTTAAGGTATACCACCTGTTTTTCGGTACCGGTAATCCAATCGTTATTAACGCCTTCGAGCATGTATGCAAAATTCGACGGCGACGATGAGAAATTAAGACTCGAAAATTCAATGTTTAAGCGGTCTTTGTTTTTATATACGATTTCACCTTTGGCCAGCGCCATTTCTTTTTCATCAAGTGTTACTTTCGAAAAATAAGGTTTTGTTGGTATCGAAACGGCATTAACACATTCGCTTACCGGAATGAGTGTTAGCCCGTCGTCGGAAGCAACATATAAAATTTCGTTCTGGCAATACAGGTCGTTAATATTGTTGAAAGTGATATTTAAACGATTAAGCACCGCCGTTTCGCCCTTGATAACATCTGTTGGATTTGAAATAAAATAAACCGTTTGTTGATTGTACAGAAAAACCGTTTTGTCGTAGTAAATCATATCTTTTATTTTCAGGCTGATATGATCTTCCATGTTGTCGATAAGACTGAAAATACTGTCGTTGTGTATTAGTACAAGTTCTGAATTGTCGGCTTCTTCAATTTGAAGGACTTCGGTGGTTGAGTCGATTGTAATGTTCGATGCGATCCATTTTCCGTCGAAAACACTGTAAGTTGAATCGGTGGAAATTTGACCGCCGGCAACAACATGGTTGGTGTTTCCGTTTACAATTAAATCATTGTTGTAATTCAGAAAAATATTTCGTATTCGACCCCAGTCGGTATATTTTACGCGAAATTGCGGGTAATTACCTTTTAGTTCGCGAAAAAATAAATTGTCGTTTAAATAAAAATTTACTTTCGACTCGGATGAATCGACAACGGGTTTCCTAACATGAATATTCGACTTGTTTAGATTGTCGTATTCAATAGTGTTGTTTTTTGGATTGATTCTAAGATTCTTGTATATGTACAATTGAGTATTAATGCCACTTATCAGTAGTGAATTATCGCTAAGCTGAATAATCTGATCGAGTATATATTCACCAATATCTAATTTTTTATCGAAGAGTTTACCATCCTTGAAAATGAATAATGATTCGCCATTCGTTAGCCACAAAAAATCATCATTTGACGGGGCTATTGCTCTTACTCCTTTTTCATCAAACTGCTCCGCTTCAATGGTTTGGTATTTTAATATGCCGTCGTTAATTTTAAAAATACCATAGGTAGTTGAAGTGGTCCATAAATTGTTTTGAGCATCGAGAACCAGGTTCTGTATTTTTTTCATGGCATGATGAAAGACCAGGCTGTCGTTTTTAAAACAATACAGACCGTTATCGAATGTCGACACCCACAGGAATTCATCCTTAACCAGCATGTCGTTTACCACCTGGGCATCAATGTGTACGTAGTTTTTTGAAATCAGTCGCGAGCCCTGAAACAGGTGAATATTCCCATCTATATCGCATACATAGGTAACGCCTTCGGGCGATAAGGTAACGCGGGTAACATTAAAATCAAGCGGGTGGTTTTCCAGTAACTCATCTACACTGCTTTTTTCTACTATTCGGTTACTATCCCAAAAAAGCAGATTGTTATTGGTGTTTCTGGTGATATTGAAAATTACAGCACCGTTTAAGCTTGACGGCAGGTAGTCGATAAAACTGTTTCCTTTTATCACCGCAACTTCTCCGGTGCCATTAAACAGGTAAATGGTGGAGTCTTTATCCTGAAATAAATCGTGATAATAAAAGTTGGTTTTAATTTCGCTCAGGAAAGGAGCATTTTTTTCGTTGTATATTTTTTCGTTTAAGATGAAATTAACCGAACCGTCAATGTTCATGCACCAAATTCGGCCTTCCATATCTTCCTTCATCCGGGCAATACGGTTGTAGCTCATCCCGTCTTTGTTGGTGTACCGAGTGTAGCTTGTGCCATCAAAACGAACAACACCGGCGGAAGTGCCGAACCACATAAAATCATTTTTATCCTGCAAT
>NZ_JBFHGM010000165.1:0-11550 GCF_041583095.1 Draconibacterium sp. | reverse complement strand
CTTTGAGTTCTGAACATAAATCGTAAGAATACAAGTGTATAGCTTATTCAAAAAAGAAATAAAAACTTTCCTCGGATCGCTGATCGGGTACCTGGCCGTGCTGGTTTTTTTATTGGTTACTGGTTTGTTTCTGTGGATTTTCCCGGGGGATTACAATATCCCGGAAAATAACTATGCAACGCTGCAGGGGCTTTTTACGCTGGCACCGTGGTTGTACCTGTTTTTGGTGCCTGCCATTACCATGCGCATGTTTGCCGACGAAAAACGGAGTGGTACCATCGAAATCCTACTTACGCGGCCACTGGCAGATTTCCAGTTGGTGATGGCAAAATTTTTGGCTGGGCTGGTCCTGGTGGTTTTCTCGTTGTTGCCCACTTTGCTGTATTTTTTGTCGGTTTATTGGCTGGGAAATCCGATAGGAAGTATCGACACCGGCGCAACCTGGGGATCGTTTATGGGGCTGTTTTTCCTGGCAAGTATTTATGTGGCCATTGGTATTTTTGCCTCGTCGCTTACCGATAACCAGATCGTTTCCTTCATATTCGGCATGTCGTTGTCGTTTATTTTTTACCTCGGTTTCGAGTTTGTGGCATCGGCCGAAGTCCCTTATTTGCTGGAGCAAATTTTTTCCTGGTTAAGCATTAACGATCATTACCTGTCCATTTCGCGGGGAGTGGTTGATATGCGCGATATCCTGTATTTTATTGGTATGGCCTTTTTGTTTTTGTATGGCACCACTCTGATTTTACGAAAAGGAAAACTCCGAAAAACAAAAGCAAAAGTTCGGGCGGTGGTTGTTCCTGTAGCCGTTTTGCTGATACTCGCCATTTCATCGAACTTTTTATACCGTATCGACCTGACGGCTGAAAAACGTTATTCGTTATCGGATGTAAGTAAACAAATGGTAAGTGGACTGGAAGGTCCGGTAGAAGTGGAGTTGTATTTAAGTGGTGAGCTGGAAGCGGGATTGCGAAAAATACAAAACGAAGTACTGGAGAAAATTGCTGTGCTGAATGCCTACAGTTCGGCTCCGATTCGGGTTCGAGTTTTTAATCCGTACAGCATTGGGAATGTCGAAAAGCAGGAAGAGTTTATTGCCGGGCTGGTAAACAGAGGTGTGCCACGAATTAATTTTGGGCATAAAACCGAACAAGGCGTGAGTTCGCGTTTTATTTTTCCAGGTGCGATTATTCGTTATCAAAATAAAGAGCTGGCGGTTAATTTTCTGAAAAATAATCCGTACACGAGTTATGAAAATAACTTTAACCATTCGGTGGAAACCATCGAGTTCGAGTTGGTAAATGCATTTCATAAACTGATGCGAAAGAAAAAATCGGTACTGGCATTTTTGCAGGGGCATGATGAGGCGAACCATTACGAAGTGGCCGATATTGCACGTTCACTGTCTGCCGATTTTGAGATTGATATGCTGGAAGTCGCTGATCTGAATGATTCGGACGTTGACATTTTGGTAATTGCCAATCCGAAAAAGGAATTCCCGGAGACCTCCAAAATTGCCATCGACCAGTACCTGATGAAAGGTGGAAAACTGATGTGGCTGGTTGACCCGGTTCAGGTGAGCCTCGATAGTTTGAGCAAAGGATTTCAAACCTATTCATTTCCAAACGACATGAATATTGGCGACCAGCTGTTTCGCTATGGCGTTCGTTTAAATTACGAGTTGCTGCAGGATGTAAACTGTATTCAAATTCGGGTAAATACAGCCGCGCCGGGTAATCCGCCACGTTACACCTTGCATCCGTGGTATTATTCGCCATTGCTTACGCCCAACGATAATCACCCGATTAGCCGAAACCAGAACTGGGTAAAAACAGAATTTGTTTCATCGCTCGATACGGTTTCTGCCAGTTCAAATCTCCGAAAAGAGGTGATTCTGAGTACATCGCCTTATGCCCGCCGGATAAAAGCACCGTCGTCGGTGAGTTTGGCAAACATTAACAATCCGCCGGCACGCGAGTTGTTTACACAGTCAGATATTCCGGTTGGCGTTTTGCTGGAAGGCGTGTTTACTTCGAACTATAAAAACCGTATGGTGGAAAACTACGGCTATTCATCGGCAGAACTGATTACGGAAAGTAAACCCACACAAATGATCGTAATTGCCGACGGAGGTATGATAACCAACAAAGTAAATTATTCAACCAATCCACCTAAAATTCAGGAACTTGGTTTTGATGAGGTGTCAGGGCAGGTTTTCGGAAATAAGGAGTTTCTGATCAATTCTATTTCGTACCTAGATGACAGCAAGGGGATTATGCAGTTGCGCGGCCGGTCGCTAAAATTACGTTTGCTCGACAAAGTAAAACTGCGCGAAGAAGCCGCTTTCTGGAAATGGCTGAATGTATTGCTGCCACTGCTTTTAATCATTGTTTTTGCACTGGTTTACAACCTTGTTCGTAAATACAAATACAATCGTTCATAAAAACGGGTAAAATCAAGCGAAGCACGATAGGGATAATTCCTGAAAGTTTGTATATTCGTATACTTAGATTAGTTGTAAATAAGACAAGAATTCAAAAAAATAAATCGAAATAAATGAAGTTTGTAGTTTCAAGCACCGAATTACTGAGCCACCTTTCTGCAATTAGTAAGGTAATCAGCAGTAAAAGTACAATGCCAATTCTCGATAACTTCTTGTTTCAGTTAAGCGAAACAGAGTTAACCATAACAGCTTCCGATCTGGAGTCGACTTTAATTACCAGCCTTGAGTTGGATAATATTGAAGGCGAAGGAGCCATAGCAGTTCCGGCCAAGTTGATCACCGATACGCTGAAAGAATTTCCGGAGCAACCACTGACATTTCAGATCGATGGTGATTCTTATCATGTTGAAATTTTTTCCGACAATGGTAAGTTCAGCATTATGGGGCAAAATGCCGAGGATTTTCCGGAGCAGCCGGCGTTGGATGAAGAAGGTGCATCTTCAATTGATGTTAGCCATGTTGTACTTCAGAAAGGAATTGAAAAAACTTTATTTGCCACGGCCGACGATGAATTACGTCCGGTAATGAATGGTATTTACGTTGAGCTTACTCCTGATTTTGTGAGTTTTGTAGCATCTGATGCGCACAAGCTGGTACGTTACCGTCGTTTGGATGCAAAAGCTGAATTCGAGTCTTCGTTTATTTTGCCTAAAAAACCGGCTAGCTTGTTGAAAAACCTGTTGCCAAAAGAAGAGTTTGATGTTAAACTGGAATTCGACGATAAAAACGCCTTTTTTACCTTAAGCAACTATAAACTTATCTGTCGTTTGGTTGAAGGAAATTACCCAAGTTATAATTCGGTAATTCCAACCAACAACCCGAACA
The DNA here is from genome assembly GCF_041583095.1 of Draconibacterium sp. Lineage (NCBI taxonomy): Bacteria > Pseudomonadati > Bacteroidota > Bacteroidia > Marinilabiliales > Prolixibacteraceae > Draconibacterium > Draconibacterium sp. The sequence continues at coordinate 8,222 of NZ_JBFHGM010000165.1, read as the reverse complement.
AGATGATCATCGACCGCCTGAATTTCTTTAACACCGTAAAACGTGTTTCCGTATTCTCGAACCAGGCGAGCAACTTGGTAAAACTGAATATTACCGACAACCAGTTGGTGGTTTCGGCACAAGATATCGACTTCTCTATTTCGGCAGTTGAGCGCATCAATTGCGAATACGAGGGAGAAGAAATTGAAATTGGTTTCAAATCAACCTTCCTTCAGGAAATTCTTACCAATATTTCAACTGGCGATGTAAAGGTTGAGATGAGCGATCCAACACGTGCAGGCTTGTTGCTTCCGGCCGAAAACGACGAAGACGAAGATATGTTGATGCTGCTGATGCCAATGATGATTAACGTTTAAAAAGATACAACGATAAACCGAAAAGGTATCCGGGAACGTAGGTTTTAGGGTACCTTTTTTAATTCATACCCACCATGAAATTACATTTAAAAAACGCTTTGGTTTTTTTAGATCTGGAAACCACCGGAATAAACATTGTTACGGATCGAATTGTGGAGATTGCTTTAATAAAAGTAAATGTTGACGGTACCGAGGAAGAAAAGCTGTTACGCATAAATCCTGAACAACCCATTCCGATTGAGGCTTCTTTGATTCATGGAATTTACGATGAGGATGTAAAAGACGCGCCAACTTTTAAGGAAGTTGCAAAAACATTGGCTAAATTTATGGAAGGATGCGACCTGGCAGGTTTTAATTCTAACCGTTTTGATATTCCCTTACTGGCCGAAGAGTTTTTACGTGCCGAGGTGGATGTTGATTTTAAAAAGCGCAAATTTATTGATGTGCAGGCCATCTTTCACAAAATGGAAAAACGTACACTGGCAGCAGCGTACAAATTTTATTGTAACCAGGAATTAACCGATGCACACAGTGCAATGGCCGATACAAAAGCAACTTATGAAGTGCTGAAATCGCAGCTCGATAAATACAAAGATGTGGAGTATGAAGATGCAAAAGGGAAAAAGTCAACACCAATTGAAAACGATGTGGAAAAGTTGAGCGAATTCTCGTCGTACGACCGCAATGTTGATTTCGTGGGCCGCATTGTTTACGATGAAAATGGTGTTGAAGTCTTTAACTTTGGAAAGAACAAAGGAGTACCGGTTGAGCAGGTTTTACAGGAGCAACCCGGTTACTTCGGCTGGATTTTGAACAGTGAATTTCCGCTGTATACGAAGAAAGTTTTAACACAGTTGAAACTAAGAATGATGAATAAATAAAGCTCGTAGCTAGAAGCTCGTGGCTAGAAGCTAAATATCATGAAAATAATTTGCATAGGAAGAAATTACGTGGCTCATGCCAAAGAGTTAGGGAACGACTTACCCGAAGAGCCTATCTTTTTTATGAAGCCCGACACTGCCTTGTTGCGAAATAACGATCCGTTTTATATCCCGGACTGGACCAACGAGGTGCATCACGAAATTGAGTTGGTAATCAAGATAAACCGTATTGGCAAAAATATTGAAAAACGATTTGCACACCGTTATTACGATGAGGTGGGACTGGGAATTGATTTTACTGCGCGTGATGTACAGGCGCAACTAAAAGCAAAAGGACTGCCCTGGGAAAAAGCAAAAGCTTTTGATAAATCGGCAGTATTAAGCAGTACTTTTTTGCCAAAATCAATTTTCCCCGATCAGGAGGCAATCAGTTTTCGCCTGGACATAAACGGCGCTACTGTTCAGGAATCGCATTCGGGAATGATGATCTTTGATTTTGATGAATTGATTGCCCATATCTCTAAATATGTTACCCTAAAAATTGGTGACCTCATTTACACAGGAACACCTGCAAATGTTGGCCCGGTTGCCATTGGCGATCGTTTGGAAGGGTATTTGGAAGACAAAAAACTGTTTGACTTTGAGATTAAATAGGAATTAAATTAGAATATTTTGCACCGGCTTTTAAGCCGGTGTTTTATTATAGATTATTGAATCTGGCTTGAGCCTTTAAATCTACATAATGAAGAATCATCATTTTGAACTTGAAATGCAGGTTCGTGATTACGAATGCGACATTCAGGGCATTGTAAATAACGCCGTTTATCAGAATTACCTGGAACACACGCGCCACAAATTTTTAAACCACGTTGGGCTCGATTTTGCACAATTGCATGAGGAAGGGATTGATGCTGTGGTTATAAAAGCCGAGTTGGAATACAAATTTCCGCTACGTCCCGGCGACGATTTTTTAGTGCGTTTGAAGATTGGTAAACAAGGTCGTTTGCGCATTGTATTTTTGCAGGAGGTAATTCGTAAATCCGATGAAAAGCTGATGGTAAAAGGCCGTATTACTTCGGTACTAACAAAAAATGGCCGTCCACTTTCTCCTGAAATTCTGGAAAGTAAATTTGAAGAGGCCGGGATAGCTATTGAGGAAGTTTAATTGCTACTGGTGAGTATGGTGCTTAAATGATCGGTTTTAGAATCACTTCCAAATTTCGAAATATAATCCTGTAACAATTCTTTAGCTTTTTCGCAGTTTGTATGCTCTTTCTGGCACTCGTAAACGTAGCTTGCTGCCATCCCAAAAAGTGCATATTTGTTTTGGGGATTAATTTTTAAAACCCGGTTAAACTGAAATCGCGCATTTTTATAATGACTTTTATTAAGCCATTCATAACCGGAGTCAAGTAAATAGTTGATTTGCCCGCTTGTGATTTCTGTCTTTTGCTTCTCTTCTTCGGAAACATACGGATGATAATTTTTTTGACTGATGCTAAAGAAAAATTGAAAGATTCCAAAAGTTATCAGTGGAATCATAATTACCAGTGAGAAAATGGTAAGAACTAGTGTGGCCTTCTGATCTTTTTCAATTTCCTTTCGGTATTTTGTTTTTAAGCGGGTAAGTTCTTCCGGCGAAACTTGTTTTGAAACCAACTTATATTTGTTTTTGAAGATACGTTTATCTCCTTCTTCCCATTTTTGATAGGCATGGTGCTTGGGGCGCGCATTGGCACGTAACGATTGTATCATTGCAAGTACCGATCCTCCAAAGCTCATGGCCAATTATTTAATTAGTTTTTCTTCAATACGGTATTCTTTCGCTTCAATACCATTGGTTTTTAGTGCCGATTTAAATCCTTCATTCATCATTCGTCCCAGGCGCATGGGCATATCCAAAAGAGCAGGGTAGGTGGTTTTATCATCGGGTTGGTTATAAAAGTGAACACAGCTTTTTACATCCGACGAAAGATAAATACGACAGGCCATCGGGCGGGCTTCATACGCTGAGCATGCATCATCTTTTAAAAGCGGGCAGGGATGTTTGGCATTCATCAGATCATCGCCTTTTAAGTTTTCGAGCTTGGCTTGTTTTTGTTTTGCTTTTTCTGCTATTCCCGAGATCGTTTCAGCGTCAAAAGACTTGTTTATAGTGGCCTTTAAATAATCCAGCTCGTAGTCCAGCGCAAAAACCGGTTGGTGGCAACACCAGCTGCAGCCTCGTTTGCAATCGATACTTTGGTTTTGTTGCCGTGCATAAATAAACAACGAATCAATCAGTCCGTCAATGGCCGCATACATTTCTTTTAAAGATTGGTGCACCGCTTCCTTCTCCATGTTAGCTTCAACTGCCTTCATTGCCAGTTGATAGCCATCGTGAAAGAAGGCTTTTTCGAGTTGTTCAAATTGCGGGTTTGTGTTCATAAGATTAATTTTTATCAAGATACAAAAACAAAAAGAATCTTCCCATAAGTGAGAAGATTCTACTGAATTTTGAATATTGTTTCAATATTATATGTGTTTTGTCGAATATTATTCAGCATAAGGGAGTTGCAGACCTTGAAAATAAACGGGGAAAATTACTTGCCATTAAGTTTTTCCACTTTCAATCGCGCGAAATAATCCTTGGCGGCGCGTTTAACATGTGGCGATAGCAGTATGGTTGTAATTACGGTGGGGAAAGCCATCAGTGCAAAAGCAATGTCGATTAAACCAATGATCGTGCGTAGATTGGCAACAGCGCCCAGCAAAATTACAGCAACAAAAAGGTAGTTGTAAATGTGTTGGTATTTGGTTCCGGCAACAAACCCGAGGCATTTTACCCCGTAATACGGAAAGGCAAACATGGTTGACATGGAAAAGAAAATTACGCAGATAGCCAGAATGTATTTTCCGTAAACCGGAATACTGGAATCAAAAGCCTGTGCGGTAAGTGTAATTCCATCGGCGCTGCTCACTTTCCAGGTGTTTGTAATGATAATAGCAAGGGCCGTCATCGTACAAACAAGAATAGTATCGATAATTGGCCCCAACATAGCTACCAAACCTTCGCGGATCGGTTCATTGGTTTTGGCGGCGCCGTGTGCCATTGGTGCAGTTCCCAGTCCGGCTTCGTTTGAGAATGCTGCACGACGAACTCCGGTAATAATAATCGCTCCCAGCGATCCACCAAGAACAGCATTCCCGGTAAATGCATCGGAAAAAATGGTTTTAAACGCCGGAACAATTTCTGAAGAGTTGGAAAAAATAATGTATAAAACGGTTAGCGTATAAACAACAACCATGGTTGGAACCACGCGGCCGGTAACTTTTCCAATACGTTTAATCCCGCCAATAACAACGAGTCCCACAATTATAGAAATTACTACACCTGTTAGAATGTTGGAAGTAAAAGAGCCTTCAATTCCATTTGGAACCAGAATGACATCGCGAACCATTTGTGTTAGCTGGTTGGCCTGAAAAAGTGGAGAAACACCTATCATAGCCATTATGGCAAAAAATACGGCAATTGGTTTCCACTGTTTGCCCAATCCTTCGGAGATGTAATACATGGGACCTCCCTGTATTTCTCCGGCATCGTCTTTTCCGCGGAACATCACAGCCAGCGTGCAGGTAAAAAATTTGGTGCTAACTCCTAACAATGCCGATACCCACATCCAGAAGATCGCTCCCGGGCCTCCCATGGTAATTGCAACTGCAACACCACTAACGTTTCCCATTCCTATGGTTCCGGCAAGAGCTGTGGAAAGTGCCTGGTAGTGTCGCAATTGTCCGGTTTCGTTCGGATCGTCGTACTTTCCGGTTAAAATGGAAAGTGCGTGACCAATGTAACGTAGCGGCGCCAATCGCGAATAAACCAAAAAGTAAAAGCCACCACCAAGCAGCAAAATTAAAATAGGAGCTCCCCAAATGCCATCGGAGATTTTTATTATGAGTTCACCAATATTTTCAAACATTACGCTAAGAAATGTAAAACTTATCAATTATCAAACAGCATTATGAAAGATAAAAGTCTTGTTTTTTGATAAAATGATTAGATATGTATTGGATTTTGAAAATACGAGTTGGTACATCAAATCTATTGCTCGCAGATTTCGCAGATCAGTTTCTTTTAGTTTATCGAATCTGCGTAATCAGCGTAATCTGCGAGAACCATTTCGCTTATTTTAACTGTATTTGCACAAAAACGGGTAAATGATCAGATGGCGACCGGCTTTCTTTTGTATCGCTAATGGCTGCATATTCCAACACCTTAATTTTGTCGTTCACAAAAATGTAATCGATGCGGTTATCGCCTTCGCTGCCCGGTTTAAAACCGTTGTAAGTTCCAACCGGTCCGTAAGGTGGTTCCGCTGTAACTTCCCGGCTGTCATTCATATAGCCTTTTATCAGGGCTATTGGTTGTGTTTCCGGAGTCAGGTTAAAATCGCCAGTTAGAATTACCGGCAAACCCGATCCCGCAGTAAATTCTTCCATTTTTTCATGAATTAATTTTGCGGAATTTTTCCGGGCTTCCACTCCCACATGGTCGAAGTGTGTATTAAAAACAAAGAATTTTTTTCCGGTAATTTTCGATTTAAATTTCCCCCAGGTAACAATCCGGTTACAGGCGGCGTCCCAGCCAAGTCCCGGCTTATCGCAGTTTTCTGATAACCAGAAATGTCCTTTTTCTTCCAGAATTAATTTTTTTGGATTGTAGAAGATCGGCATAAACTCGCCGGCTTTATCACCATCGTCGCGGCCAACGCCAAACCATTTGTATTCGGGTAAACCTTTTTCAATGTCTAAAAGCTGACCGTACAAGGCTTCCTGCAAACCAAAAACTTCGGGATCGTAAAAATGCAGCAATCCGGTTACCATTTCAATACGGTTGGGCCAGGCATTAACACCGTCGCTTGCCGTATTCATTCGGATATTAAACGTCATTACATTCATTTGCTGCGCAAATAATATTGTTGGGAAGAATAAAAGCAGGCTTAAAATTAATCGTTTCATCGTTTTATAATTGTTTTTTCTGAAGAATAGGATACCTATCTTCTGGCAGACAGGGACCTCGTTTTATTCTGAACAGAAATTATAAGTAGCGTATTTATCGGTATTTTGTTTTCCTTCTATAATTGTTTTACGTTGCTCTTCTTTCCTGTCGATGGCAAAATCCTTACAAAATTCAATAATCTCATCGAAATAATCGGTAAGGGGCGAAGAACTTATTTCGTGACCGGCACCACAAGTTGTGTGTAACCAGTAGGGCGCGTCCAATTGTTGCAATTTTTCTGCAATAGTGTACGATCCATGTATAATCCAGTAGCCTTTGGTGTCTTCATCGCAATAATGGTGAGGTGCAGTACCATAGGGAACCAGGTTATCGTCGGTGCCGTGGAACAATAGCGACGGAATTGCCGATTCATCGTATAATGCGGTGGTGTCGGGAATGGCACCGGCCATACCAATTACACCTGCAAACGAAACCGGTCCTGAATCCAGACCATAGCAATAAGGCGGCTGGTAAGCAGTATACAAAACGGTTTCTGCTCCGGCACTGCTTCCCGAAAGAATTATCTGTTGTGGATTTATGGCGTACTGATGGCGGTTCTCTATCAGAAAATAGGTAGCGTCCAGCAAATCTTCATTAGCGGCATAAATCGTGTTCAGTTTTTCCGTTGCAGGGCAATCGCAGCCAAAACCTTCGGGCTTACCTTTGCGGGTTAAACGGTACGAAATGGAAGCCACCACATAACCGTAATTGGCCAGTCGCGTACAAAATGTTTTAATATTCTCGCCGTCTCTTTCGCCACCACTGAAACCACCGCCGTGCACATAAACAATCGTGGCACGTTCCTGCTCGTAATCGTTTTGCGGAAGGTAAATATCCATATCCAGGTTTTCACCATCCTTGGTAGAGTAGGTCGCTGTTTCTACCCTTATTTCATCAAACAAGTCGGCCGTGTATCTATCCTGGGCAATAGAAATATTTACCAGGAAGAAGAACAGACCAACGAGGCTTAACTTTTTATGCATAAATTTTTTGTGGTGAATATAAGGATATATCAGACTTTCTGCAAAAGAAAATGGAACCCAAAATTGAGTTCCATTTCTTAAGGTTAACTATATCAGTTTCCTTATTTTTTATCTTCCTGATTTCATAAAGTTACTTGCAAAGAGTATACCACAATCTTTAATGTGCAAGTATTCAGTAGTGTAGCATTTTTGTAATGTTGGTAGAGCGCTCCATTATGGGACATTCTTCCCGTATTTAGAACAGCCTGTCTACAGAAAGCGTGTGCGAAAGCTCATGATTCAGTAGCCATCGTTTACGTTCTAAACCTCCTGCATAACCGGTAAGTTTTCCTGTGCTCCCAACAATACGGTGACAAGGAATAATGATCGGTATTGGGTTTTTTCCGTTTGCCAGCCCAACGGCACGCGTATTCTTTTCCGAGCCGGATTGTATCGCAATATCGAGGTAGCTGGCAGTTATTCCAAAATCCACTTCTTGTACCAGTTGCCAGATTCTTTGCTGAAATTCTGTTCCTTCAGGAGCCAATTGAAGGTTGAAATCTTTTCGTTCACCGGCAAAATATTCCTGCAGCTGACTTTCCGTGTCTTCCAAAATCCTTGGTTGTACAGTAGAATTTTCTGCTTTTTCAGCATCAAAACATACGGCTGTTAAAGCCGTTTCGGTCGACTGAAGTTTGAGCCAGCCAACAGGAGAATTCATATATCGGGTAAATTGTGCCATAAAAAATCCGGTACCAAAGATACCGGATTTTAATAAAAGTTAGGTTAGTAGTTAATACCTTTCGCGTTTCGTATATTTTGTATGCAATAAATGATGCGATACTTCACCGAGTGGTTCTTTTAAAAAGTCTTTGTATAACTTATTGATTTCATGGTTTTCGTGCGATTTGCGAATCGGTAGTCCTTCATCTTCGGCATAAATCGCCTCGGCGCGCTTCTGCCTGATTTCCGGATTAGTAGGAAT
>NZ_JBFHGM010000164.1:0-11562 GCF_041583095.1 Draconibacterium sp. | reverse complement strand
GCAGCAACATTGAAAAAGCAGAAATGGCAAAAGTACAATACCGAAATGCTATTCATCTATTTCCGGCCAAAGATTCGGGGTGGGCTGCCAACGTAGTTACCTGTTCGGCCTATAAGAAAACCGGCATTGATACCATTTGGGAGCAGATTGAAAACTACCGGAAACAAACGGTTGATAACGGATATTTTTACCAAAAACGAAACGAACAAGCTACCTACTGGATGTACGAAACCATTGAAGAGCAATTGAAACGAAACTTCTACGATCATCCCGAGATTAAAACGAAATTGAAAATGCTCGAAAATTATGTACTTACCGATCAGATGAGTTCGTTTGTTGCAGCCACCGAGTTATTGAATACATATTCAAAATTAAAATAAACGGAGCTGTTAATATCTTAAATAGTTGGCAACGGTAATAAGGCAGGCAAAAAATGGAATTATTCTATCCTTTTGCCTGCTTTGTCTTATGAGATCTTTCATGTAGTTAACACTTTCAAATCCATCTTAAAAGAAGTAAATTTGTTAGAACCTTTCTGTAGGTAAGGTGTTACTTACATAAATCAAATATCAATAAATTTCAAAATACAATGAATTACGATGTAATAGTGATAGGTAGCGGACCAGGAGGATACGTAGCAGCAATTCGTGCGTCGCAGCTCGGATTAAAAGTTGCCGTGGTTGAAAAAGAAAACCTGGGCGGAATTTGTTTAAACTGGGGATGTATTCCTACAAAGTCGTTGCTAAAAAGTGCACAGGCTTTTGAGTATGCTATCCACGCTGCCGATTATGGTGTAGCCATTGAAGGAGAAGTGAAACCCGATTTTGGTGCAATGGTAAAGCGTAGCCGCGATGTTGCCGACGGAATGAGCAAGGGAATTCAGTTCTTGTTTAAGAAAAATAAAGTAGAATCAATTTTTGGATGGGGAAAATTAGCCGGAAAAAATACCGTTGAAGTTACCGACGACAAAGGCAAAAAATCGTCGTACACTGCTAAACACATTATTCTGGCAACAGGCGCCCGCTCGCGCGAATTGCCAAATCTGCCACAGGATGGTGAAAAGATTATCGGTTACCGCAAAGCACTTACGCTCGATAAGCAGCCTGAAAGTATGGTGGTTGTTGGATCGGGTGCTATTGGTAGCGAGTTTGCCTATTTCTACCACACCATCGGAACCAAAGTAACACTGGTTGAGTTTATGCCAACACTGGTGCCTAACGAAGATGCCGATGTTGCCAAACAGCTGGAACGCAATTTCAAAAAATCGAAAATGAAAGTGATGACCGGTTCGTCGGTTGAGAGCGTGGATACTTCGGGCGATAAGTGCAAAGTAACCATTAAAACCAAAAAAGGTGAAGAAGTGGTTGAAGCAGACATTGTACTTTCTGCAGTCGGTATTGCTCCAAATACTGAAAATATTGGTTTGGAAGAAATGGGTGTTGAAACCGATAATGGCCGTGTGAAGGTTGACGAATACTACAAAACCAACGTTGACGGGGTATACGCCATTGGCGATATTGTTGCCGGACCGGCGTTGGCTCACGTTGCTTCGGCCGAAGGTATTACCTGTGTTGAAAAAATTGCAGGATTAAATCCTGAGCCGATCGATTACGGAAATATTCCGGGATGTACTTACACCAGCCCTGAGGTTTCTTCGGTTGGATTAACCGAGGCAAAAGCTAAAGAAGCGGGTTACGAAATTAAAGTGGGTAAATTCCCTTACTCGGCCAGTGGAAAAGCAAGTGCTGCCGGACAAAAAGATGGTTTTGTTAAATTGATTTTCGATGCGAAGTACGGCGAGTTACTTGGTGCACATATGATCGGTGGAAATGTTACCGAAATGATTGCCGAAATGGTAGTTGCCAAGAAGCTTGAGATCACCGGTCACGAGTTGATTAAAACCATTCATCCGCACCCAACAATGAGCGAGGCAGTGATGGAAGCCGCAGCTGCTGCTTACGACGAGGTGATACATATTTAAAAAATAGAAAAACTATAAAATAAAGAGCCCGAGGTATTTAACTTCGGGTTTTTTGTACAATAAGTGTCGAATAAAAGACGAAATTGTTCTAAAAAACCATAAAAAGCTGAAAATCAATCGTGAAGTTTTTGTATTTCAGAATTAGTTTTAAATTTGCCGCTCAGGCATCAACTACAGTAACCGTAAATTTCTCGGAATACTATTGTTAAATAAAGGGAAAAATTCTTTAATAAAAACTTGAAATAAATGAAACGACCATGGTCAATTTTGCCATAAAAGCATAAATTAAATCTATGGGAGTTACATCTTATACCTTTGAAAACGAATAATTTTAATAAGATGAAAAAACTGACATTGCTAGTGGCATTTTCTATGCTGCTTCAGCTTGCTTTTGCAGGAGGTTTATTAACTAACTACAACCAAAGTGCGCAATACATTCGTATGTTGTCGCGAAATGCAGCTTTAGAAATTGATGCTGTTTTCTATAACCCCGCAGGACTGGTAAAAATGGAAGATGGCTGGTATTTTGCTTTTTACAGCCAAACAATTTTTCAGACCCGCGATATCGATACTCAGTTTCCTACATTAAATTCAGGTCATTACGAAGGAGAAACCACGATTCCTGTTTTTCCTGATGTTTATGCCGTTTACAAAAAAAATAACTGGGCCTTTTCATTAGGAATTGGTCCGGTAGGTGGTGGTGGAACAGCCGAGTTTCCATCGGGTATTCCAACACTTGAAGTACCTTTTTCACTGATTCCAGGTCAATTGGCCGCGCTGGGCCAGGTCGACCCGGCACTGGCAGTAAACAGTTACGATCTGGAAATGGCTTTGGAGGCTTCTTCAACATTTTGGGGTATTCAGGTAGGGGCATCCTATGCGCCTCATGATAAATTCTCGTTTTATGGAGGTTTGCGTATAGTGCCGTCAACAAACAAGTACGAAGGAGCAATCCGTAATATTCAGCTAAATGGAGTGAATGCGGCTGCCTGGTTAAACGGAGCATCCACACAGGTAAGCACAATGGCATCAAATTTAAACGCTTTGGCAAATGTGCCGGAAGCATTAGCGCCAATACTTCCTGTTGCAGGTAATTATACATTAGCTCAATTGGTAGGTGCAGGACAAATGGATCCTGTACAGCAGGGACAAATTGAGGCCGGTTTGCAATTAATGGGACTTTCACCGGAACAAATTTCGGCTATGAACCTGAACCAGATAAACGGTGCATATGTACAAGCAGCACCGGCTTTTGCGTCAACCGCACAAACATTAAGCGGTACTGCGCAAACTCTTACCGGAACTGCTTCGCAACTGGGTGATAAAGAAGTAAAAACCAAACAAAAAGGAATGGGTTTTACCCCGATTATTGGTTTTAACATTTCGCCAACCGATGACTGGACATTTGCCGTAAAATACGAGTTTGAAACCAAGTTGACTTTGGAAAACGAAACCGATGTTGACGATATGGGCTTATTTCCCGACGGAGCTGAATCATCGAATGATATTCCCGCAATTTTGGCAGGGGGTGTAGGTTACCGTGGTTTGGGTTGGCTGGAAGCACAACTTTCATTCAATATGTATTTCGATAGAGATGTTAATTACGGTAACAATATTCGTTATTCTACTTTAGGACAGAAGGTACACCGCGATATTAAAGGTAACTACACCGAGCTGGCGCTGGGTTTGCAGTTTAATGTAGCCGATAATTTTGCATTCAGTGTTGGTGGTTTGCGCTCGAAAAATGGTGTAACACCTCAGTACCAAAGCGATTTTAGTTACAGCAACTCATCGCATACCTTGGGCGGCGGAATTATGTGGAACATTACCGATAAGCTAACTTTCGACGCCGGTGTATCAAATACTTTCTACCAGGATGATACCGTAACGTTTACACATCCAGGTATTGGAAGCTATGATGAAACTTTTGCAAAAACCACACTTAGCTTGTCGGCCGGTATTTCATACAGCATTTTTTAAACCAAGAACAATATAACGCAAAAGCGGGGGGCAATTTTTGTTCCTCGCTTTTTTTTTGAATTGAAATTAGCCCTCTATTTGATTGTTTTACAAATAAAGCAGGAAAACGGATGATCAGGATGAACGTTTTGTAGCCAAAATATTAATCTGAACCATCAGGATTGTTGTTTTGCAGACAAAACACGAAAAAAAATCGTTGAGATTGACATTTTACAAATAAAACAGGAAAACGGATGATCAGGATGAACGTTTTGTAGCCAAAATATTAATCTGAACCATCAGGATTGTTGTTTTACGAACAAAACATAAAAAAATAAAGGGCCGGTTTTACAACCAACCCTTCGGAGAACTAACTAAGCAGCAAAATTAGTGGAATACCTAAACGTGAATCAGGGATAAGATATCGTCACAGCTTTAGAAAATATTTGCATAGACAAACCAAATTTTTGCAGGACTATCGGGATAATGCTAGAAAATTTGGAGCGGTATATGTGAAAATTTTCAAAGCCTTTTCAAGGAAAGTTCAAAGCACATCATCTTTGGACTAAAAAACCTTTCAAATAACCCGTTATTCGTGCATCTTTTTTAGCCCAAATCTAATGCGCTTATAACTTTCTGTGATTGATAGCTTATCCCGAATTCACGTTAATCTAGCTGAAATATTTTGTTGTACACTTCGTCGCCGATAAGTTTGGCGGTAAGTACAAATTCGGTTTTTCCTTCGGCTTTTAAATCCGACAGGTCGAAGCGGAACTCGCGGGTAAACCAGGCTTCGCACAAATCGCCGTTGGCATTGTGCCTGATCTCAAAAGTGGGAACGGTTGAGCTGCTGGCAGTCCACGGATGCATCCGCGCCAAATCGATGGTATGATCCACACAGCCTCCGCTGTACGATAGTTTAAAATACAGGCAGTCGCCGTCTATGTAAGCCTCGTGTAAATGTACTGGATCGCGGGCCAGACTGTCGTAATTTTCAAAATAAAGATCAACATAAGGCGAGCACGACAACTCTTCGGCGTACGTTACCTCACAAGGTACGCCCTGGTCGCAGCTTATATAAACGTTATTAAGTTCGGTGTATGTAATTAACACACGTTGTCCCTGCGAAAAGGTAAAATCATCGGGATAGTATAAGGGCTGAACTTTATTGCCATTATCGAGCTCAATGATAAACCCACAATCGCCGGCACCGGCATAATCAATTACGGTACCTTTGGCATCGAACGATATCAGTTCATCGTCCTGGCAACTGGTAAATACAATAAGAAATACAGAAAGTATTCCGATTAATCGTTTCATGGCTTTTTATAATTTTATGTACAACGCAGGTCGTTTGCGTTTATTTCAGTCTATTCTTCACTTTCAGGATTTTTAACAGTTCCCATAAAAAGAATGGCATCCGTGTCTTTTTCGGAAATGAAGTTCTCATAATAAAGGTTTAACAAATTTACATTATAGATGTGTTTAGGCAAGTTAAGGTTGCGTAACAAATGTTAAATGACGTTTTTACCACCAGGAACACTAATCATAGTAGATTAAATTTCCGCTGAAGATTTCCTTGTGTGCTTTGTGACTTCGTGGTATTCTGTTAAAGACTAGCAAAGTTTCCAATTAAGCGAAAGAATTTCCAACTCAACGCAACCTTTTCAATAAACGGCTCATCTATCCAATGATTTTAACTTGAGAGAACTGACTGTAAAAGCAGATGCCAAAAACAAAGATGAAAACCAATTCGTTTTTATCAGTACTTTTAGGCGTTATTTGCGAAAAATTTTGGAAGACCTGAAAAAAATAATAAACGGTTGTGCTTCGGGGAAAAAACGTGCACAGGAACAATTATACCAATTATTTGCGCCAAAAATGTTTGGGGTTTGTTTGCGCTATGCCAAAGATAATACCGAAGCCGAAGATAACCTGCAGGAAGGATTTATAAAGGTATTTCAGAATATTGGCCGGTTTAGGCACGAAGGTTCTTTGGAAGGGTGGATAAGGAGGATAATGGTAAATGTTTCGTTAGAGAAATTCAGGAAACAGCATGTTATGCATCCGGTGGAGGATGTGAGTATTTACGATGGACAAAATGTTTCGGATGATATACTGGCCGGAATTTCAGCAAAGGAACTAATTGCAGAGATACAACAATTACCACCTCGTTACCGAATGGTTTTTAACCTTTTTGTAATTGAAGGAATGAACCACCAGGAAATTAGTGAAGAGATGAAAATTACCGTGGGCACATCAAAATCGAACCTGGCACGCGCCAGAGACATTTTGAAACGCCGGGTAAAAGAGCTTTATGGAGATATTGAGAAAACAAGTAATTATACAGCCGGATGAGTAAGAAACTAAATATTGACGATTCGATCCGAGAAAAGCTTGATGGTTTTTCGGCGGCGCCACCGTCGCATGTTTGGGATACTATTCAGTCGCAACTCGACGGGCAGCGGAAAAAACGCCGCATGGCTTATGCTGGCTGGATTTCGGCAGCGGCAGTTGTTGTGCTGGCCTTTATTGCCGGATGGTACTTTAGTGGAAAAAGCGTTGTTGAAGAGCCAACAATGGCTCAGCAACAAACGGCACCCGAAAAAACGCAGGAACCTGCCGTTTCGCCAAAAGATAATAGCATTGAAATAGAAGTTGACCAACTGGCCGGAGCGCAGGATATAAATAGTAGCGAGACAAATGCAAACAATACCATATCAGAAACCAGAATGCTGGCAGAAGGCGAATCTGCTGCTGATCAAAATGAGTCTGAAACCGAACAGTTTATAGCAACACGTTCAGCTGAAAGCTACAGCTTGTTAGAGCGTATTGAGGCCATATTTGCAGCAAATCAATCCAATGTTTCATTAGCGAAAAAGAATAATGAAACTAAAATTCAGGAAAGTTTTATTGCCGATGAAATGCTGATTGCTGCCAACCTGCGAAACTTAAACGAACAAAAACAGCAGGAGCACGGATGGATTATCGGCGCCCAGGTTTCTCCGGGATATTCGTCGCACTCGGCCAGCCACAACGACTCGTATGCCCGAAATATGACTTACGAAAGCGATAATGGCGGAAGTAATATTGGCGGTGGTATTTCGGTGCAATACAAAACCAGCAAACGCCTGCGTGTTGAGAGTGGAATTTATTATGCGAAAGACGGCCAAAAAGCTGATAACTCATTTAACCTGTTTGCATCAGACAAAGACATGTTTTATGGCGCAGCACCCGATGCAGCATACGATGGTTTGAACACAGGCTTTTCAAATCTGGTGCAAACCGGAAGAAGCGAGGGGGGAATTGCCATGAACAGCACAGCCGGTGTAATTGAAATGAAAAGTACACCACGGGGAGCCAATATTTCGGCAAACCTTGAAAACTCAAACGATGTTACAGCACAACGATTGTACTCTGATGGTGAGTTCTCGCAGGTGTTCGAATTTGTGGAAGTGCCGCTGTATTTGCGTTATAGCGTGCTCGACAAAAAGGTTGGTGTAGAACTGCTTGGTGGAATAAACGCCGGATTTGTAATAGGTAACAATGCCTATCTCGATAATAGTTACGGTGTGCAAAACATTGGTAGTACTGCCGATATTTCAACGCTTAATTTTTCGGGAACACTTGGTGTTGGGGTAAATTATACATTGGGAAAACACTTCTCGTTTGCGCTTGAGCCTCGTCTGAATTATTACCTTTCTTCGATAAACTCGAACCCCGATGTTAATTATCGTCCGTACAGGATTGGTATTTACACCGGAGTTTATTATGAGTTTTAACCGTTTGGGCACTATTCGAAAATATTTATCATTTCGCTGATATTTAGGAAACAATCTTCCTGCGAGTACCAATTCAGGACGGAAACTATCCAAGTCGCAGTTTTTGTCAATATGATGATTGTCAGGTGTTAATTTCAACGAAATGTGAAATTTTTCACTGTTAACAGTTAATTAAGACAACTGCTGGGTGACAAGAAAATTTCTTTTATACTTTTGCCAACTATTCAACGCAACCTGAACGATTCATCAAATAACCCAATGGTGTTCGTTACATTAGAAAATAATTAATATACAGAGTTTTTAAAATTTTTGAATGAAAACTGGAATTTATATCACAAACACCGAAAGTAACACAGGAAGATCGCTTGTTACGCTGGGTGTTTTAAAAGTGTTACTTTCAAAAGTAACAAAGGTCGGGTATTTCCGGCCAATCATTAACGATTATCCAAAGGGAGTTCACGATAATCATATCGAAACCATGATATCGTATTTTAACCTCGATATGGAGTACAAAGACGCTTATGGTTTTACCATGTCGCAGGTTGTTAAGTACAAAAACATGGGGCAGGAAGCGCGTTTGATCGATCAGATTATTGATCGTTACAAGCAGCTAAAAGAGAAGTTTGATGTGGTTGTGGTTGAAGGTTCGGATTTCGACAATAAGGGCGTTACTTTTGAACTCGACCTGAATATTGAGTTTGCTAAAAACCTTTCGATTCCTACCATTTTGGTTAGCTCGGCAAAAGATAGAAACATGGGTAGTGCCATTGCCAATATCGACCTGGCTATTAAATCATTTGCTGAAAGAGATGTTGTGGTGCAGTCGGTTGTAATGAACCGTGTTGAACCCGGAAATTGCGATGTAATGCGCGAAGAGCTTAGCAAGGTAGTACCTGCCGACACTTCGATTGAGATCATTCCGGAAATTAAAAAACTGGGCAGCCCTACTATAAAAGAAATTAACGACGAGTTGGGTGGTACCGTACTGTTTGGCGAAAACCTGTTGTGTAAACAAGCCGACCGTTACGATGTTGGAGCAATGCAGTTGCGCAATTATCTTGACAGGGTAGAGGAGAACAGCCTTATTATTACTCCGGGCGACCGCTCCGATATTATTTTGGCGGCGCTTCAGGCCAATGCTTCGGCAAATTATCCGAGCATTGCCGGTATTGTGGTTACCGGAGGAATTGCTCTCGAGCCGCAAATTGTAAGGCTGATTGAAGGTTTACCTAATATTGTTCCCATTATTTTGGTTGACGATGTAACGTTTACTGCAGCAAAAAAAATATCGGATGTAAAACCAAAATTGCACCCTGGATTACCACGTAAAATCGATTTAAGCATTTCTACCTTCGAAAAATATGTGGATACCGACTTCCTGATCGACAAATTCAGAAGTTTCAAAACCGATGTGGTAACACCGCATATGTTTCAGTATAACCTGGTGGCAAAAGCCAAATCGAAAAAACAACATATTGTTTTACCCGAAGGTACCGACCCTCGTATTTTGCAGGCTGCTTCAAGTTTGGTTGACCAAGGGGTGGTTGATATTACTCTTTTGGGCAGACGCGATGAAATTATTACCAAAGCTACCGAGATCGGTGTAAAAATCAATGGTAATATTAAAATCATCGATCCGGTAGAATCGGAGTATTACGAAGACTACTGGAAAACTTACCACGAACTGCGTAAACACAAAAATATTCCTGAAGATATGGCCCGCGATGCCATGGCAGATGTTTCGTATTTCGGAACAATGATGGTTTACAAAGGGCATGCCGACGGTATGGTTTCAGGTGCTGCACATACTACAGCACACACCATTATTCCGGCACTTCAGTTTGTAAAAACCAAGCCGGGTGTTAAAACGGTATCGTCTGTTTTCTTTATGTGTCTCGACGACCATGTTTCAGTAATGGGCGATTGCGCTGTAAATGTTAGTCCAACTGCCGAGCAGCTGGCTGAGATTGCAGTTACATCGGCCGATTCGGCAATTGCTTTTGGTATCGATCCGAAAGTGGCATTGTTGTCGTATTCGTCGGGTACATCAGGTTCAGGTGTTGAGGTTGATAAAGTTCGCAGTGCTACTGAGATCGCTATTGCTGCACGTCCTGATCTGAAAATTGAAGGACCTATTCAGTACGATGCTGCAGTTGATCCGAGTGTAGGGAAAAGCAAAATGCCCGATTCGCAAGTGGCAGGGCAGGCCAACGTGCTTATTTTCCCCGATTTGAACACCGGAAACAATACATATAAAGCCATCCAGCGCGAAACCGGAGCACTGGCAATTGGCCCAATGTTACAGGGATTGAATAAACCGGTTAACGACCTTAGCCGTGGTTGTACAGTCGACGATATTTTTAATACCGTTGTAATTACAGCTATTCAGGCTCAGGAAGGGTTTTAAAAGTAAATTCATACTTTTTACGATAACAGGTTAACACGTAGCGTTAAGGGTTTGCCTGTTACCAAAAAACTTTAATTGATATAATTTAAAATGAATATTTTAGTAATTAATGCAGGTAGCTCGTCAATTAAATATCAGTTGATTGATATGAACACCGAGATGCCTTTGTCGAGTGGTATTGTAGAACGGATCGGTCTGGAGATGGGACTGATCAAACACAAAACATTCCTTAACGGTTCGGAAGAAAAGACCGTTGAAGAATTCCCGATTCCCGATCATGGAGTTGGTTTAAAGCGAGTTGCTGAATTGCTTACTGACGAAAAAGTTGGTGTTATCAGCGATCCGTCAGAAATTCAGGCTGTTGGTCACCGTTTGGTACATGGTGGCGAAACTTTTACCAAAACGGTTGAGATTACCGATGAGGTAAAGGCCAAAGTAAAAGAATTGTTCCCATTGGCTCCACTTCACAATCCGGCTAACCTGATTGGCGTGGACGTGGCTGAAAAAGTATTTCCAAATGCAAAACAGGTTGGTGTTTTTGATACTGCTTTTCATCAAAGTATTCCGGAAAAAGCCTATCGTTATGCTATTCCTGAGAAATTTTACCGCGAATTGCGTATCCGTAAATATGGTTTCCACGGAACTTCGCACAAATTTGTTTCAGAAAAAGCGATTGAGTATTTAGGAAATCCTGATGCAAAAATAATAACCATTCACATTGGTAACGGTGCTTCAATGGCAGCCGTTAAAGGTGGTGCCTGTATTGATACCACCATGGGAATGGGGCCGTTAAGCGGATTGATTATGGGTACCCGATCGGGCGACATCGACCCGGCAATTATTTTCTACCTGGCGCAACAAAAAGGATTTTCGGTTGAAGAGATTTCAGATCTACTAAACAAAGAAAGTGGAATGAAAGGCTTAACCGAACTTACCGACATGCGTGATATTGAAAAATGTCAGAGAGAAGGCGACCCGGTTGCAATTTTGGCTTTGGAAATGTATGCCTACCGCATTAAGCAATATATTGGAAGCTATACCGCTGCAATGAATGGTGTTGATGCCATTGTATTTACAGCCGGGGTAGGAGAAAACAAAACTACGGTTCGCGAGATGGTTTGCGAGGATATGGATTACCTTGGAATTACCTGGGACGAAGAAAAAGATAAGAACCGCAAAGGTGATGTTCACGAAATTAACGTGGACGGCGCAAAAGTTAAAGTTCTTATTATTCCTACCAACGAAGAGTTGGAGATTGCAAAACAATCGTTGGCACTTGTAAAATAAAGTGTTAAAAGATACTATTGAAAAAGGCGTATCCGGTAACGGATACGCCTTTTTATTTTGTTGTTTCCTACTTAAAGATCGTTCAGAAACAGCTCGTTGATTGTTTCAATCAGTAGTTTCCTGTTAATTGGTTTCGAAATAAAATC
>NZ_JBFHGM010000163.1:0-11684 GCF_041583095.1 Draconibacterium sp. | reverse complement strand
GTTTCCGGCGGTTCGCCATGGGCACGGATTAATACTTTACAATTGCTGAGGGTAAAAAACTCCTCTTTCGAGATGGATTTTAATCCCATTTTCTCAAGGCGCTCCACTTCCATTCCGTTGTGAACGATATCGCCCAGACAATACAGTTGCTTCGTTTGCTTCAATTCATCCTCCGCTGCTTTGATTGCGTTGATCACGCCAAAGCAAAATCCCGATCTTCTATCTATCTCAACAATCATTTTTCTTCAGTAATTTCTTTTACTTTCTTAACGGCCCAATCCAATTGTTGTTCGCGCGTTAGCTCACTATTATCAAGAATAAGTGCATCGTCGGCTTGTTTTAAGGGACTTACGGCACGTGTTGAATCAATTTTATCGCGCCCCTCAACATTGGCTAAAATCTCTTCGAAGTTTATGTTGTCGTCTTTTGCAATGAGTTCGAGGTAACGTCGTTGTGCACGAATTTCGGGCGAGGCGGTCATAAATATTTTCAGTTCGGCATCGGGGAAGACCACGGTGCCAATATCGCGCCCATCCATAACAATGCCCTTGTTTTTGCCGTTTTCGCGTTGCTGGCGTACCATTTCATGACGAACTTCAGCAATGGTACTAATAGGGCTTACATTCTCTGAAACTTCCAACTGCCGAATCTCATCTTCCACATTTTCACCATTCAGGAAAGTGGTGTTTTTTCCGGCTTTTTCATCCCATTTAAAAGTGATTTTAATGTCTTTCAATCCATCGATAACTTTTTGTGTGTCGGGAATCTTGTTCTCAATCCATCCGTTGCGCAGGGCAACCAGAGTTACCACGCGATACATGGCTCCGGTGTCGATATAAACGTATCCAAGTCGCTGAGCAAGTGACTTGGCCATGGTGCTTTTGCCGCAAGACGAATGGCCATCGATGGCGATGATAATCTTTTTGTCGTTCATGTTTCTTTAGGAATTTGGAGCAAATATGGGGAAATTTTAATTAAGATTCAATTGTCTGTTTTAGGTGATTCTAAAAAGTTTTAAAGAAATAAGATCATGTGTAGCTTATTCGATAATGTAGCACTTTATATATCTCCTGCCGGAGGCCTTCATTTTTGTTTTGACACAAAAACGAAGCAAAAAAGTCAAGTCTGCTTTTGGTCTTTACCCTCCGTTTTCATAAAACCTAAATTCGGACGGGTGATCTCCTCGATCCCTCGGAGCTTCCCGCTCTCATTAAGGTTTCATTTCAACTACGGGCAAAGACCAAAATAGGCCGTTCCACTTCTGTAAAGGCAGAAGAATAGGGCAGAAGTTCGAAGCTTCGGTATTGTCTTCAAGCTGGTGAAAGGGAAACAAGTGGTGACAGTGTTATTTTAATTAGAAGTTGTTGTTCAGGTTAACCGACACCGAAAACAGGTTCGACGAGCCGGCCAGATGAAACCTGGAAATGGCATAATCAAAATGAAAACGTTTGATTTTTAGCCCGAACCCGGCAGAAAGGCCCACCGTTGATGCTTTGTTGTCGAATTTTAGCTCCTGACGCCGCTGGTAATTGTAGCCCACTCGCAGGGTGAAATTTTCGGAAGGAAGAATTTCCGCTCCCAGCACCAGGTGGCGCATCGTTTGTTTGGCAAAACTCTCCTCGCGCTGGTGAATGGTTTCGCCGTTAAAGTCTTTCTCTTCATCGCTTGATGCCAGATCCCAGTGGTTAAGGTGTTGCAAAGTAGCCGAAAAAACAAGCGGTGCGTGTTGTAAGCGTTTGCTAAACCCTGCCTGAATGTTCAGCGGAATGCGTTCGCCATCGGCTCCATCGTAGTACTTTGAGATTTGCGTACCAAAGTTGCGCACCACAAAAGCCAGGTTTGTATAACCGTCTTTACTGGCGAAACTTGCCCCCAGGTCGGCAGCAATTCCAAACGACTGGTAGGTTTCGAACGACGATAAAATAGGTTTCAGGTTGATCCCGTAATTCAGCCGTTTATAGCGGTTCGAATAAATAAGGTTAAGCGCATATTCAGCCGCTTTAAACGTTATTCCGGTAAGTTCGCCGGCTTCGGTGGCTTCGTCGAACTGCCCGTAATTGATGTAGTGCATACCCACCGCAAAATTGCCAATTCCGTCGTAGGTTTTGGCGTACGAGGCATAGCCGTAATTTACATCGGCAAGGTAATTCACGTAATTCACCAAAACGCGGTGATCCATGTCTTCGTGCAATAGTGCCGGATTGGCGTAGGGAAGGTTCAGATCGCTTGAATCGTTTATGGCAATTTGAGTACCTCCCAAAGCAGCAATACGCGCCGAGTTGGTCAGCTCCAGAAACTGGTAGGTATACTCACCTCCAATTTGGGCCTTTCCCGCCAACATCGAAAAACAAAAAAGTATAAGTAGGTAAATTTTTCGCTTCATGCGCGATCGTCATTTTTTCTAAAACGCCAAAGGTATTTAATTATTATTATAGGGGAAGCACATTGGGAGAATTATCGGTGTTGGAACGTTACGATGAATTTAGAACGCAGATGACAAAGATTTTGCTGATTTTCGCAGAAAGAGTGCAGCGGTTAATAAGCGCTGCTTTTAAGATCACGTAATATAGGGATCGAAACCGTTTGAAAAGGCATCTTTTGTTTGTCTTCGGGACAAAAAATGTTTCCTCAGCCTCAGATTAGTCGTCCTACACTGGATCTATGGTCTCCTACATCAAATAATGGAGCTCCTACACCGGGGAAAAGACGTCCTACGGTCAAAACAGTGCGTCCTACACCGATATTAATCATTCCTGCACTACATTTGTCTTGTCCTACATATGAAGGACAAGACAATTGAGATGTAGGAAAAGTAAAAACAATCAGATGTTCACTGTTTTTATCCTTTGCAACCCTATTGCGAGTCGTGAGTATTGTTTGGGCCTGGGATTAATGGCATCTCGGGTGAGGTTATCAGCAGTTATTTAACCGGAAGCCTATCCGGCCAGATATTAGGCAACTCACCGCTAAACCCAATTTCAGGAAGATTATCGATAATGTGTATTTCTTCCGGAGTGAGCTCAAAGCCAAATATGTACATATTGTCCAGAATGCGTTCGTGGGTGGTTGATTTTGGAATAACCACCACATCGTGCTGCGTAATCCAGCGCAGGCAAACTTTAGCGATTGATTGATTATGGTTTCTGGCAATTTGCTGTAAGGATTCATTGTCGAACACACGCCCGCGTGCCAGTGGCGACCAGGCTTCAAGCACAATATTGTGATTTTTGCAAAACGCTGTTAATTCCGGCTGCCAGTATCCCGGATGAAACTCAATTTGGTTTACCGCCGGTTTTACATTGGCAGTATTAAACAAGGCATCAAAATGTTCCTGCCAAAAGTTGCTCACACCAATCGATTTAATCTTTCCTTCGGCTTGCAATTCTTCCATGGCTCGCCAGGTGTCGGCATTGGCTTTTTGCCAGTTGTTGTAGTTTTTTGCATTGGCCGGCCAGTGTATCAGGTAGAGGTCGATGTAATCCAGATCAAGCTTTTTTAGCGATTTTTCGAATTCTTTTTTGGTCGATCCGTATCCTAAACAATCGCGCCATAATTTGGTGGTTACAATAATTTCTTCGCGCGGAATACCACTGGCTTTTATGCCTTTGCCAACGGCTTCTTCGTTAAAGTAAAAGGCCGCCGTATCAATTAACCGGTAACCGTTTAGCAGGGCAAATTTTACCGCGTCAATTCCTTCTTCTTCGTTTGATTTATAGGTTCCGAAACCAATTATTGGTAGTTCGTTTCCGTCGTTTAATAGTAGTTTTTTCATAAGATGTAATTTTTAAATGGATGTTGGGGATTTCAAAATAAATCGAAGTGGTCGTTAAAGTATACAAATATTAGAAATACGATTACAAGTCCAATTGCAAAACTCATCATTATCTTCCGGTTGTTGATTTTTGTTTCATCTTTTAGTTTTGATCGAAGTTCTTTTTTGTAGCTATCGGAATAAGTTTTGTTTTTTAGAAAGGTAAAGTCGCGTTTTTTTATGTGGTAGTAGCTGTTTACTTCCGGACCTATTGAAGCAGCACCGCCACCTCCATCAGGTTTGCTGCGTCTTCCAAGGTATTTTCTGGGTTTCATCGTTGAAATCCAGCGTTGCATTCCGAGGCCGTTGTATCCCATGGTGTTGGTTTTATGATTTGCCTTAAAGTTAGAAATTTTCTTTTTTCATCTCTTCAAAAACTTCCAAAACCACCGGGCAGGTTTCGCAATTCTTATGCGACAGGTCAAGAATCTGGTAAAAACGTTTCCGGTCGGTGTGCGGGTATTCTCGGCAGGCCTTTGGGCGGCTTTCGTACACCATACAATAATTGTCGGGCAAAAGAAAAGGGCAGGGGTGTGCGTTAAAAACAAAGTCGCCGTCTTCGTCGGTTTTTATGTATTGATCCATAAAATCGACCACTTTCATTTTCAGGTGTTTGGCCAGTCGCTCAATGTCTTTGTCGATCAGCCGCGGCCCGATAGTTTTGCAACAGTTGGCGCAATCAAGGCAATCGAAATTATCAAAGGCTTCGTAATGTAACGCGTGCACCACATCATCAAGCCGCTTGGGTTTTTTCTTTTTCAGCTTTTTCAACAAAGCATTGGTTTCAGGCCGGCTTTTGTCGGTAAGCAGTTTTAATTCTTCCGGTGTTTTATAATTGATGTTCATTTTGTTGCAATTTTAATAAATCTTTCTTTACCCCTCACCCTGTCGGGAGCTCCCCTCACCAGGGGAGCCAGCATTTATCAACTTTAGTGGCTTTGCATCACGGCTGTTTTCCCTTTGTAAGGGAAAATGTCGACAGACAAAAGGGTAGAGGAGTAATAACAAAAACAGTAAAATTATTTCCGGTGTACCTCAACCGCTTTTAGGCGTCCGTTCGTATCCTTTTTCTTTATCTGCGAGAGAAATAATCCGGTAACAACCACCAGAATTCCAACGATTTTTTGAAGTCCCAGTTCATCTTTCAGAATAAAAAATGATAAAACGGCCACAAACACCGGTATAAGGTTTATAAACGTATTTGTGCGCGTAACTCCGATTTGTCGTACACTTTGGGTAAAAAATACAAAGGCCAGCGTTGACGAGAAAACAGCCAGCAAAACAATTGCCCGGAAGGCTTGAGGATGGAAAGGAGTTTGAATAAAGTCTTTTACATCAACAACAAGCCAGATGGGTAGAAACAATACTACCCCGATAAAATTCTGATAAGCAATAATGGTTAGTGTGTTGTATCGCGTTGCCAGATTTTTAAGAATAATGGCATAAGCTATTGCTGATAAAACGGCCATAAATTCAAGCCCAACGCCCAATGGCGAAGCATCGAACCTAAAACTGTCGTTTAGCACAACAAGAGCAACACCAACAAATGAGAAGATGAGCCCTAAAAGGTTCATTGCTCTTACTTTTTCTTTGTGGAAATACCAGGCGGCTACGGGTGTAAGTAATGGAATTGTAGCCACAATTACTGCAGCCACTGTCGACGAAACGTATTGCAATCCGTAACTTTCTCCTAAAAAGTACAGGAAGGGTTCGAACATCGACATAAAGAAAAACAGTTTGTAGTCTCTTCTTTCAGGCCTTTGTAAGCGTTTTAAGAACCAGGCAATTACAGTTATAAGCAGCGCGGCTATGGCCAGCCTTAATATCACTACTGTTATTGGTTTATAGGCAATAAACGCTATTTTGAACCATACAAACGAGAAACTCCAGAAAAAAGCAGCGCCCAGGGCTGAAAGTATCGCTGTCAGGTCTTTATTTTTCATGTGGTAAATTTGAAGAAGCAAAAGTAGCGATTAAGTGTGCCCGATTGTGGGAATAATAGCTTAAAAAAGCCATCTTTGTGAGAAAATCACATCTTTGTGACATAATTAAATACCTAAAACCAATTTAAAAATGATTTCAAAAAGAATTAATTTAAAATTAGTGGCAGTTGTTGCTGTTGCTGTTTTGTTTATGCAAGGTCTTACCGCTTGCAATTCTGCACCCAAAAAAGCAGAAGAAAAAAGTGCCGAAGTCAAAAAGGAAAAATTTATCGGTTTGCAACTGTATTCTGTACGGGATGACATGGGAAAAGATGTTCCGGGAACATTAAAAGCAGTTGGCGAAATGGGCTACGGTTTTGTTGAAACCGCGGGTTACGGCGACGGGAAAATTTATGGGATGGAGCCGGTTGAGTTTACTGAGCTGTGCAAAAGTAATGGCCTGAAAGTTTTGGGAGCGCACACCGGGCAGGATGTTCCGTCGGAAGAAAAATGGGACGAAACAATGGCATGGTGGGATACTTGTATTGCAGCACACAAAGCTGCCGGTGTAAAATGGATTGTTCAGCCATGGATGGGCGGTTCGGCATACGAAAGCCTTGAAGGGCTGAAGGCATATTGTGCCTATTTTAACGCAGTTGGCGAAAAATGTAATGCCGCCGGTATTCGTTTTGGTTACCATAACCATGATAAAGAGTTTACAACTGAATACGAAGGCAAACCGCTTTACGACTGGATGCTGGAATTAACCGATCCTGAAAAGGTGATGTTTCAGCTTGACCTGTACTGGATTGCAGAAGGTGGTAAAAACGCCGTTGATTATTTCGAAAAATATCCGGGACGTTTTGAGCTTTGGCACATAAAAGACGAAAAGGAACTGGGCGAAAGCGGAAAAATGGATTTTGCCTCAGTTTTTGCTGAGCGCCTAAAATCACGTGCTAAATACGGTATTGTGGAGGTTGAGCGCTACAATTTCGAGCCGCTTGAAAGCTGTAAAAAAAGCTTTGAGTATTTGAAAACTCAAGATTATGTTGATTTTTACGAATAAGCGGAATTATACCAATTGAAATAAAAAAGCGGTTGTTCGGAATTGTATCGGACAACCGCTTTTTGTTTTTAGGAAGTATCCTGTCTATATCCAAAAATGTATGATCATTCGGGAGATCAATTCGTTTACCCCATTCCTAAAGGGAGCGAATTGATTGTTGCTGCTCCCTTTAGGGATGGGGTATTCAGCGACA
This sequence comes from Draconibacterium sp., assembly GCF_041583095.1. Lineage (NCBI taxonomy): Bacteria > Pseudomonadati > Bacteroidota > Bacteroidia > Marinilabiliales > Prolixibacteraceae > Draconibacterium > Draconibacterium sp. Next base: position 4,692 of record NZ_JBFHGM010000163.1, on the reverse strand, counting down.
ATCAATTTGCGGATTGGATAATAAACCGGAACTCATTCTGTTTTCAGGAAGTTTTAAAACTTCCCAAACTTAAATGTCATTCCAACATTAAAACCCCGCAGCACATCGGGATTGGTTTCATATAATTCAATGTCGGAAGTGAGGCGGTAACTTCCGTATGCTGCCATGCGGAAAAAGCGGGTAAGGTTGAATTCCAACTCTACACCCGGTTCGAAAACAAAAAACAGGTCAGTGTCGTATTCCTGGTAATCGTGGTAGTAATCCCGGTCCCAGTTGGTTTGTTCTACCAGCGATATTCCTCCCATTCCCACTACTATTGGAAAAGAAACATGTACAGGTTTGGTGCCTCCAACAATAGGCTCGAAAAATACACCGCCGTAACCACCGGCTAAAAAGAAGCGGTCTTCCGGATTTGCCTGGTAATTGTGGTATTCCAGGTCGTTAACAAAACCGTATCCGGCTACTCCAATGGCAAACGAGTGGTCGAAAATAAAAGCACCACGCGCTCCGGCAACCATGGCATCGCGCCCGTCAATTTGAGTATAACCAATTGTAAAAGCACCGTAACCTCCGTTACTTCTTTGGTTCGAAAAAATGGTTTCTACCTCGTGGTTTTGATAATCGTCTTGCGCAAAGGCAAAACCGGCGGCCATTAAAAAGGCCAGTAAAAGTGTTAATGTTTTCATTTTTCTGAATTTGTTAAATAGTTGTTTTGGCTTAAAAATGATATTTTATGGTAAAGGCAAAATCGAATAGTTCGAGGTCGAAAAAATCGCGGCCCAGCACATCAACATAAGGTTTGACCTCGAATCCGATGGAGAGCGGTACTTCGTAAAACAGGTATTCCACACCAACAACAGCATCGACACCTGCCAGCATCGCTGTTCGTTCTTCGTACCAGCTGGTGTTATCCTGCACGTAATATTTGTCCCACTGTTCGTACCCGAAATGGGCTCCCAGTCCGTAAAACAGCGATAATTGCTCGGAGAAAGTAAACAGGTCGTACTCGTGAAATTCTTTCATTGCATGTAGCTGAATCCCATCGTCGCGGGTGGCCAAAAGGAATTTGCACGAATTGGCATCGTCGGTATAAAAGCGGTATTCGAAACCCGCCGAGTATCCGCCGCGGATACCGATTGCTTTATCAAAAGTTTGAGCAGACAAGGCCAGTGGCAGGCAAAATAACAAGATAATGAGGAAACGTTTCATAGTGGTTATTTTTAGTTTTCGCTGATTACACTGCCTGAGCCCGAAATATGGGTTTCAATGTCCGGATTCCCGGAATAAAATACATTTCCGCTTCCTGAAATATTTGAGCGAAGATGCCGCGAAACAGTAACATACATATCGCCCGATCCGGATGTGGAAGTGGAGCAATTGTGCAGATCGAGCTGGTGGGCATCAATCGTTCCCGATCCGCTGATTACAAAATCAGCATCGTCGGCATAGCCCGAGAATTCAATGGTTCCCGATCCTGAGAGTAAAGCATCAACTTCTTCGGCTTCAAAGGCAGTAACTATACTTCCCGATCCGGACAGGACTAGATCTATTTCGTTGCTCACAAAATAATCGGTGGTAATAATTCCCGATCCACTTTGTTTAATCCCTTGCAGGGTTGGAGTCGAGATAAATACTTCCATGGGCAAACGGTTTTTCAAATTCCGGATTCCTTTTACATCAATGTGCAAAGTTTCGCCCGAAACATACGTTTCAATGTACTGCAACAGGTTTTCCTCGGCACTTATTAACACATCGTGGCTTTGTGCTTCGGTAATGTGTACCTCAAAATCTCCCGATGATTTTACTTTTTCAAAGGAGGTAACAATGCGGCTTTCCGATTCGCGGATTCCATTTCCTTCAACAGTAAATTCGTCGATACAACTGGTGGCGCTAAAGATCATAGCAAGCCCATAAATGAATAGCTTAATCGTTTGCATAACAAATTGTTTTCTGGTGGGAAGTTTGCTTAATTGTTTTCATGGCTTTGGCAAACAATTCCCGTGTGGTTAATAATTGTTTTCTTTCTGCTTTTAAAAGACAGGTGTTTTTGGGAGAGGTTGCAAAATGCGTGCTAAAAATTTATTTAATAGGTGGTACGCAGGTTAATATTGCCCGAGTTCGCCCTGATAGTAAGCTTTTCAGAAGGATTTTGTGTTTTTCTAAAATTTCCGGTAATCTTTATTTCATTTTCTTTTTCATCCAGCACGTCTTCCTTTTCTATTGAAAAATCGGAGTCAAAACTCACATCAGCTTTTGTATGCTGAATATCGAAACTGAATGCCGATTCGCTGTTAAAATACAGGTTAATGTCGGTTGACCGCGATTCGATATTTACGCCACTAAAATCAGCCTCGGTTCCTTCCATTTCAATATCTCCGTATTCCGCCTGAATTTTTGCGCGGTCAACAAGCTTGTTTATTCGGAACGTGGTAAAACTGCATTGTGCATCAAGAAGTTCAACTTTGCGGATTCTGAATTTATCGCGGCGCGATGACGCCGAAAGGCTTTCCACTTCCTGGAACTCAAACTCGGTTGACTTACTTTGCAGGTGTATCGTTCCCATTTCTTTGGTGAACAGCTCGCTGAAATTACAATCCAGGCGCCCCTTTTCTATTTTGTTGATGGTGGCATCGGCAAAGTTTAGCGTAAGATTCAGGTGGCGGAAATCGTGAGCTTTCATGTTTCCATTCGACAGGGTGATGTCGGCTTCACCCTTGTAGTCGCCAATGTAGATGTCGCCAAATTTATTGTCAACTTTTAAGCGGTTCGAGTCGGGCAGCCAAACCGTGTAATCCACCTGGATATTTCCATCCGAGCTTAGTAAGGTCTCCTTAAACTTTTTGATTTCACGGCCCAGTGTACCCAGGTTTTTTTCAACTATTGTGCGCACTATCAGGTAGTGTTCGCTGTTGGTAATGTCAAAATCAATCTCTTCTATCGATTCTTCCAGCTTCGATAGTTTTTTTTCTTCAACCCTGATGTTGATGAGGAATTTTACCGAGTCCTTGTCCCAGCTCTTGAAATCGATTTTCCCGTATTTGTTGGTAATTTCAATTTGTGTTTCGGGTGTAATGGCATACGATTTCCGAATCTCTTTGGTGTCGGTAAACTGGGCATTTACCAATAACGGGGCAAGTAAAACAAACAGTCCGGCAACTAATTTCCACTTTATTTTTATCATTTTTCCTCCTTGTCTAACATTTAACCTGGTTCAGCACATCGTCGCAAAGTTGCAGCCTGTAACGGTTGTTTTCAATCATTGCTTCAATTACGCTTTTATTCGAAATATTTTCTTCCAAATCGTTTTTAAGCAGCTGGTACATCCCTTCCAGTTCGTTTAAATCGGTTTCAATTTCGTGTTTCAGTTCCGGAAAAGTATAGTAACATTTTTGTATTTCTTTCAGTTTCTGATTCACCTGCGACGAGTAAAATGCTTCAGCCTCTATTAGCTCCTTTAGTTCCGGATCTGCATTCTCTGCAAGGCGCACAGGATTGTTCAGATTGTTTTGCCAAAGTATCACTCCCGTTGCGATTAGAATAACCGCTGCAGCTGCTGCGCGAATAAAATAGTGGCGCAGCGAAACAACTTTCGTCTCCTTTGTGGCAGTGTTAATTTTATCCCATACTTCCGGCGATGGTGTTCTGAAATCGAACTCCCCGCGTTTTGCTTTTATAAATTCCTCTAATCTATTCTTCTCCATATGGCTTATATTTTATCCATAGCATCTCCATGGGTTTGTTTTAATAGTTCAACAACACGGCGTTTGGCGCGCATAAACTGGGTTTTCGATGTTGATTCTTTAATCTTCAGTATTTGCGCAATTTCGCCGTGATCGTACCCCTCGAGCAGATAAAGTGAAAAAATCATTCGTCCGCCTTCGGGTAATTGTTCCATTGCCTGTGTAATATTTGCTATTGTATATTCCGGCTCGTATTCGTTGCTTTCCTCTTCACTGTCGTAGTCGTAAAATTCCTCGCAATAGGTAAGATCCACTTTTCGTTTGTTAATGGCATTAATGCAGGTGTTTACAACTATTCGTTTTAGCCACGACCCGAAATTCGATTCGTAACGGAACGATTCCAGTTTGGTAAATGCCTGTGTAAATGCTTCCTGCAACATGTCTTCGGCCTCCTCACGGTTATTCATCATTCGGTAGCAAATATTGAACATGGCTTTAGAGTACAATCCATATAGCTCGTATCGTGCCCGGTTATCTCCCTTCTTACTGGCCTCGATAACTTTTTTATGTATGTGCTCTTTTTGTCTCAACTGTTCATCTTTCAATTTTAATGACAGGAATATTTTGCAGTGGTTGCAAAATGCAGGATTTCTTTTTTTGATATGGAAAACAATCTTAAACAAAAATACCATTCAAAATTTAATTCTTTTTGAGTTGTGGAAAGAATAAAATATTTATATTTGCACCCGCAAACAAAATGGTGGTTGTAGTTCAGTTGGTTAGAACGCCGGATTGTGGTTCCGGAGGTCGTGGGTTCAAATCCCATCATCCACCCGATAAAAGCTTCAGATTTTTCTGGAGCTTTTTTTATTTCTGAAAGGCCCCATCTTTTTATGTGTATTGCTGTTTGAGTTTCGTCCGGGAGAACCATGGATCACCCGTAAAATCCGGTGGAATAAAAATTTTATAGAAGCAAGAGAAGAACTGTAACTTTCTGCCTGCCGGCGGCTTT
>NZ_JBFHGM010000162.1:0-11708 GCF_041583095.1 Draconibacterium sp. | reverse complement strand
TTTTCTGATATTTTTTTGTGGGTATTTATTTATGATGGATGACCGGTTTCAGCATACAATAGATAAATACGCCTGGCTCTTTTTGGCAACCGGAATCTCGTGCGAAATAATTCGCCAGTTTTCCTATTCGTTCATCAGCAGCGGAACTGTAGTTTTAATTCTAAGTAATTTAAACAGATGGATGTGGCTCTTATGCATTCTGGGTTTGGGGCATCGTAGTCTGAAAGCAAACAATCGGGTACTGAAATCTTTATCGTCGGCCTCTTTTCCGTTTTATATATTCCATTTATTATTGAATACAATTGCTGGTTTTTACATTATAAAATTACCAATTGGTGCAGGAACCAAGTATTCACTAATTGTGGTATTCACCATTTTGTCAACCTTTCTGGTTTACGGTTTTGTAAAACGTATTCCTGTTATTCGTTTTCTGTTTGGAATAAAAAGGCGATGAAAAATAAAAACCGGCACCCAATATTTTGTAAAAGTACTGGTAGGCGGTGTGGTAGAATTCAAGGTTCATGGCCTGCTTCATCTGCGTGGCGGTTTAACAGGAAATTACCTTGCCAGCCGGTACTACTTATGCCGACCGTTAGGTTTTCCGCTTCTTCTTTTTAGCCGCCGGAAACAGCACATTATTCAGAATAAGCCGGTAACCCGGTGAGTTGGGGTGAAGGCTTAAATCGGTTGGCGGGTCGCCAATCAGGTGGCGGTAATCTTCCGGGTCGTGGCCGCCATAAAAAGTCCAGAATCCTTTGCCTTTTTCTCCGTGGATGTAACGGGCTTCGTTGGCCGGTTTGTTCTCGCCCAGCACCAGCACGTTCGATTTCAGTACTTCTTTGCGGTAGGCCGTTGTTTGCCCCATAAAACCCTTAATCAGGTTGTGGTGATTCTGGCAAAGCATGGTGGGGATAGGGTCCCACTTGGCCGAAAAATCAAACAGGGTAAAGTAATCGTTTTCGCGGGCAACATGGCGGTGGTCGGTAGCATCAATATTCGAAAACTCGTAAACATACGGGCTTTTCTCCAGCTTAAAATTCTCGAAAGCAAAGGTGTTGTGGAAATCGAGCTTTTCATCAACGTTGGCTTCCATCGGGTCGCCATCAAACATGTTTTCACAAATATCAACACCCACTGCTGCCAGCGAAATATCGTAAGTATCGGTAGCGGCACACATGGCAAACAGGAAACCGCCATTCTGCACGTACTTCTGTATTTCGCGTGTAACAAACGATTTCATTTCCGACACCTTCATAAAACCCAGTTTTTGGGCCAGCTGTTTGTTAATGCTCACTTCCTCCTGGTACCAGGGCATGTGCTGGTACGAGCGCCAGAATTTACCAAACTGCCCCGTAAAATCCTCGTGGTGCAGGTGCAGCCAGTCGTAATCTTTCAGGTTGCCGTTTAGTATTTCTTCGTCGTAAATAATATCGTAGTTAATTTCGGCGTAGGTTAGTACCATGGTTACGGCATCGTCCCAGGGTTGTTTGTTGGGTGGCGAATACACCGCAATTTTCGGCGCTTTATTCATTGCCACGGCATCCTGATTCATATCGGGCTGGGCAATTTCGTTTAAAATTCCTGAAGCCTGTACATCGCTGATCACCTCGAAACTAACACCACGAATTACACACTCATTTTCAATCTCGGGGTAGTGCTGCATTAAAAAACTGCCTCCGCGGTAGTTAAGCAGCCATTTTACCTCAATATCCTGTTCCAACACCCAATAGGCAATGCCGTACGATTTCAGGTGATCCTTTTGCATTTCGTCCATAGGAACAAGTAGCGAAACGGCTCCGGCATGCAATGCCATGAAGAGCAGTACCGGCAAAAGGAATATTTTTATGAGTGTGCGCATGTTGTTTTTGTATTATTACAGCAAAACAGGCAATTGGTTCATATGATTTGCGAATGATGATTAACGAATTTTGATTTCAGAAGTTAGTTCCTGCAAATTTATTACTGTCATAGAACTCATCAATCTAAAATCGTTAATCTACAATCTTCAATCGACATTCATCCTAAATCCTTAATCCTTTCTAAAACGGAGCATCGCTGGTTGAGGAGTGCTGACTGTCGAATCCGCTGTTTGTTGTCATTCCGGCCGCCAGGTTGTCATCGTCTTCATTCATTGAGGAGCCAAAAGTTTGGACCTCCTGCGAGAAATCTCCAGAATCGAATTGCGGATCGAGATCGGAGAAGCGCGCCATTTCTTTCTGGAAACGCAGCGGAACATCGGCAGTGGCACCGTTACGGTGTTTTGCAATGATCAACTCAGCAATTCCTAGCAGCGAGTTCCCCGATTCATCTTCGGTAATACCAAAGTACTCCGGACGGTGAATAAAACACACAATATCGGCATCCTGCTCAATCGCTCCCGACTCACGAAGGTCGGACAGCTGCGGGCGTTTGCCTTCGCGCGATTCAACGGCACGGCTCAACTGCGACAGGGCGATAATCGGTACGTCCAGCTCCTTTGCAATGGCCTTTAACGAGCGTGAGATCATACTTACTTCCTGTTCACGACTTCCGCGCGAGTCGGTTCCGGCTGTCATCAGCTGCAGGTAATCGACAATAATAATGTCAACATCGTGTTGCATCTTCAAACGGCGGCACTTAGCCCTGAATTCAAAAATCGAAAGGGCAGGTGTATCGTCGATAAAAATAGGTGCTTCATCAAGCGTTTTAATTCGCTGATTTAGCTGCGCCCATTCGTAATCTTCCAGTTTTCCTGTCTTAATTTTTTCACCACCCAATTCCGACTCTGCCGAAATTAAACGGTTAACCAACTGCAGCGACGACATCTCGAGTGAGAAAATAGCTACTGCCTGACGGTGATCAACGGCCATATTTCGGGCCATCGATAACACGAAGGCTGTTTTACCCATTGCAGGACGTGCAGCCAGAATAACCAGTGCCGAACGTTCCCAACCCGAAGTAATCCGGTCTACCGCAGTAAATCCTGATGGTACACCACTTAACCCGTCGGGCTTGCTGCGTGCTGCCTCAATTTGCAGCACTGCCTGGTTCAGGATGGGTTTAATCGGCACAGTCTCTTTCTTTATATTTCCTTCGGATACCTGGAATAATGCCGACTCTGAAAAATCGATCAGGTCGTCAACATCGATGGTATCGTCGTATGCTTTTGTCTGAATTTCGGAAGAAACACGAATCAACTCGCGCTGCATAAATTTTTGGGCAATAATACGCGCATGAAATTCGATGTGTGCAGCCGAAGCAACACGGCGGGTCAGCTGGGTAATGTATCCCGGTCCGCCAACCTCATCAAGCTGGTTACGGTCTTTTAACTCCTGTGTTACCATTAACAGATCGACAGGCTTTTCCTTACCTGAAAGGGTTTTTATCGCCTCGAATATTTTTCGGTGTTCTTCTTTGTAAAAACTGTTTGAATCAATAGTATCGGCAACCGTAACGTAAGCGTCGCGCTCAAGCATTAGTGCTCCGAGCACAGCTTCCTCAACATCAACTGCCTGAGGTGGCAATTGTCCGTATTGGGCGTTGATCTGTTCTACTGTATTTTGTTGTTGATTGGTTCTTTTTCGTTGTGCCATATTGTTTCTGTGTGCATAAAAAATTTACCGCTCCGTTAGTAGTAACGGATGTCAAAAATAGAAATTTACCTTGCCTGATACAAGATATTAAGCGCTCTATTATCAACCAGCGCTATTCACAATTGTTGATAGTGTACTAGCCTAATTTTTCCTCAATTATTTGAGTGATAATGCTTTTTAACGTGCTTCCCATTGCCCCGATTTGTTGCGGAATAAAGCTGGTAGCAGTCATTCCGGGCGTGGTATTTACTTCCAGGAAGTAGAATTCTTCGCCTTGCAAAATAAAGTCAATTCGAACGATTCCGGAACATTCGCATAAGTCGTAAATCTTAGAAGTGAGCTCCTGGCACTTTTTGAAAAGCGGTTCGGGTAACCTTGCAGGGGTAATTTCCTGTGTAGCTCCCGGCGTGTATTTTGCTTCGAAATCAAAAAACTCATTTTGCGGAATTACTTCGGTAATCGGGAAAACCACTTTTTCACCCTTCAGGCGAACGGCGCCACAGGTAAACTCGTGTCCGTCGATAAATTGTTCCACCAACGCTTCGTCGCTTTCTTTCCATGCTTTTTCAATGGCGGCTTTTACTTCGCCGGTTTCTTTTACTTTGGTAATTCCAAAGCTTGAACCTCCGGCATTTGGTTTTACGAAAATGGGTAAGCCCAGGTCTGCAACAATGGCTTTGGCATCGATTGCTTCGCCTTTTGTGAATTTCTTTGAAATGGCCATTTTTATGCCGTGCGAGCGCAGGTAGTTGTTACAAAACCACTTGTTAAAAGTAAGCGACGACGCATGAACGTTGCAGCTGGAATAGGGAACTTTCAGTAATTCGAAATAAGCTTGTAAAATCCCGTCTTCGCCCGGTGTTCCGTGAATGGTGATGTAGGCAAAATCGAATTTTATCTTTTCGTTGTTTACGGTAAAACTAAAATCTGATTTGTCGACGTCGGCAATTTTCTCTTCGTTCTGAAAAACTTCCCAGTTTAGTCCCTGCATCTGAACTAACCAGGGGGTAAATTTCTCCGTATCTACAGCTTTTAAAACGTTTGCTCCGCTTTTTACGGACACTACAAATTCCGATGAATCGCCTCCGGCAATTACGGCTATGTTGGGTTTGTTGATCTTACTCATTTCTATTTGCTATATAATTTTCCCATTTATCAATTGCGGTAGCCATGTCTTCAGGCAGTTCCGAATTGAATAACATTTTTTCTCCTGTTGTTGGATGAATAAATCCGAGTGTTTTGGCATGCAGTGCCTGGCGGGGCAGCACTTTAAAACAGTTTTGTACAAACTGCCTGTATTTACTGAAAGTAGTACCGCGCAAAATCTGGTCGCCACCGTAGTTGCTGTCGTTAAACAGTGTGTGGTTAATGTGCTTCATGTGCACCCTTATCTGGTGTGTGCGCCCGGTTTCAAGGCGGCATTCTACCAGTGTAACATAACCAATACGGCGCAGCACTTTGTAATGCGTAACGGCATGTTTTCCATGATCTTCTTCAGGGAATACGGTAAAAACCTGCCTGTTTTTCAGGCTGCGACCAATGTGCCCGGTTATGGTACCTTCATCTTCTTTTACACTTCCCCAAACCAGTGCGTGATAACGACGCTCGGTGGTTTTCTCGAAAAACTGTAGCGCCAGTTTATTTTTTGCCAATTCGGTTTTGGCAACCACCAGCAATCCCGACGTGTCCTTGTCGATTCGGTGAACCAGTCCCGGCCGCGGATCTTCGCTGTTAAACAACGGAAGATCACGGAAATACCAGGCCAATGCGTTTACCAAAGTTCCGGTATAGTTGCCATGTCCGGGATGTACCACAAGTCCCGGTGGTTTATTTATCACGATCAGCTGATCGTCTTCGTAAACAATATCGAGCGGAATATCTTCGGGGATGATCTTTAGCTCGCGCCTCGGAAAATCCATTACGATCAATATCTCCTCGTTTGGTTTTATCTTGTAATTGGGTTTTACGGGTTTTCCATCAACCAGAATATTACCCGCATCGGCTGCAGCCTGAATGCGGCTTCGCGAGGCATTGTCTAATCTGTTAGAAAGAAATTTATCGATGCGCAGGGGAGATTGCCCCGGATCGACTGATAAACGGTAATGTTCGTATAGCCCGTTCTCTTCCAGTTCTTCGTTTTCCTGATTGTAATCTTCCATTATTAAAAATTTCTTTCGTAAGCCTGGTTAATAATTGTAGTGTCGGTGGTTAACCAGATATCAACCGATGACCCCAGATTTACCTGTTTTGTAAATTGCGGATTCGGTTGTTGTTTCCATATTCTTGCACTGGCCGAGTCTTCGGCAGTTTCTGCAGTTTCGTCGTAAATAACAGCGCCCATATTTAGCATGGCGTCGGTAATGGTCGACTTTGCTTCATCCAGTGAAAAGCCTGTGAGGTTAGGTAAAGTTGTTTGCATATTTCCCCGGCTTCGGCCTACAACCAAATCAATAGCTGAACCTTTAACGATTTTATCGCTTTCATAAATTTCAACCGAATCCTGTAACGATTTTAACACCAGGTCGTTATATTCCGATGGCTGGTAAGAAATAATTCCCACCTGTAATCCGGTGCTTTCGATAAGTACCTGTGCCTGACGGAAAGAAATGTCGGTTAAACGCGGCAGAACAACTTTTTCGGGCTCGTTTGAGTTTATGGTCACGCGGATCACTCGGTTTTCTTTTACATGTGAATTGGCCAGTGGCAATTGGTCGACCACAGTGCCCGGCTCAAAATTTTTGTTGTAAATCGAATCGATTACTTCCACGCGCAGCTTATTGGCTTCGGCGCTGGCCGTAGCGTCATCCATACTCAAACCTGTTAAAGCCGGAACCGGATAAGAAACGCCATGTTGTGTATATAGTTGCAATCCTTTTAGGGTTATAAAAAGCAGAAGCGCCACAAGCCCAAGGGCAATTAACAGGTGCTTTGCAAAAGCACGGCTGGTGATAAATTTTCCTAAACTCATTTTTTTGTACAGTACTTATTTAAGAGAACAAAAATAAGTCAAAAAAAGTATGATGAAAGGATTTCGGCGTTAAACAAATTTCAAATATGGAATAAAATGATATTGGGAGTTTGGTTTGGAGAAGCCGCTTTACAAACATGCATAAACACGAAAAGGTAAAGAATTGAATTCTTTACCTTCCCGCAAAATGTAACAAGATAAAATGAATTATCTCTTATGTCTTGGCTCGTCTGAGACGCTAAGTTTTTTTCTACCTTTTGCTCTACGGGCTTTTAATACTTTACGACCGTTTGCAGTCGACATTCTTTCTCTAAAGCCGTGCTTGTTCTTTCTTTTTCTATTCGATGGTTGAAATGTACGTTTCATTTCTATAAAGTTTTACTTGTTTCTATTCAGAATTTTCGGACTGCAAAAATAGTGCTTTTTTTAATTCTTCCAAAAAGTTAAACACTTTTTTCTGTAAAAATACACCTTGTGTGTTTATTTCTATTAATCAGTATTTTATCTGGGCAAAGAAAAGTATTTTTTCAGTGTTCACGATTCTTTATCAATAAAATTGTTCTGATAGCTTTAGAATGCAGTTGTGGTGCCTTGGTGAGCCGTTCACAATTTTTCTATTTATCCTTTTTTACCGAGAACCGGAATCCAATACCATGCAGGTTAATGATTTTTACCGAAGGATCGGCTTTAAAATATTTCCTCAGGCGCGAGATAAAAACATCGAGGCTGCGTCCCAGAAAATAATCGTCGGACCCCCAAACGTTTTCCAGAATCTCGTTACGGCTAAGCACTTTGTTGGCATTTTTGGCAAAAAAGCGAATCAGTTCAGCCTCTTTTAGTGTAAGGTTTCTGGTGTCTCCGCTGGATGTTAGCGAAAGATCGTCGAAATGAAAATCGAACTTCCCGATTTTTAAAACGCTCGACGATTCAGTATCGATTGGTTGCGACTGGCTTCTTTTTAAAAATATCTTGATTTTTAAAAGCAGCTCTTCCATGCTAAACGGTTTGGGTATGTAATCGTCGCCGCCAATGGTAAGACCGGTAATTTTGTCTTCGGTCATGCTGCGGGCCGTTAAAAAGATAATCGGTACCTGGTCGTTGGTTTTACGTATGGTTTCGGCCACCTGAAAACCATCAATTTTTGGTAGCATAACATCAAGCACAATCAGGTCGAAGCTGTTTTGCCCGAAAAGTTCTAGTGCAATTTCTCCGTCGGTCGCTACTTCAACGTCGTAGCCGTGCTCCATTAAATTATCTTTTACTATAAAACGAAGCGCTTCGTCGTCTTCAACCAATAATATTTTAAATGAATTGTTGCTCATATTTTACGTTGGAATGGTTAGGCTAAAAATGCTTCCCCCTTTTGGGTTATCGTTTACTTTTATTTTCCAATTATGCGTTTTTACAATTTTGTACACGTAGTCGAGACCGAGACCAAAACCTTTTACATTGTGTACATTTCCTGTCGGAATTCGGTAAAACTTTTTAAAAATCCGTTTCCGGTATTCGCGTGGAATCCCTATGCCGTTGTCGATAAAATTAAGCTCATAACTATTTTGCTTTTGCAGAAGTTCAATCTCAATTACCGGCTTTTTATCGCAGTATTTTGCTGCATTTTCAAGAATGTTCGATACCAGGTTGGCAAAGTGGAAACGATCGGCCAGAATGGTACAATCACCGATTTTGGTTTTTATTTCAACTTTTGCATTCTGTCCGGCTTTCGATTCCCGAAAATGATCACTGGCTTCTTGTAAGAACGCGGTGAGATTTACCTTCTCCAGGTTAAGCAGAATCCGGCTTTTCTCAATCGATGCTAAGTTAAGCACTTTTTCAACATTGTTCGACAGCCGTATTGTTTGTTCCTGTATAATGTGGGTGTAATTAAACAGGCGGTCGGGCGATTTCAAAATCTTTTTGTCGTTAATTACGTTTGCTGCAAGTGCTATCGACGAAATAGGTGTTTTTAATTCGTGAGTGAGGTTGTTAATAAAGTTTTTCTGAATCTCGGACAATTGCCTTTGGCGGATGATAACCCACAGGGTATATCCAAAGAAAAAGATTACCAGCATTAAAAGTGCGGTTAAAAAATACCAGATGGAGAGTTGGTTTAAAAAGTAAGGCGACCGGTCGGGAAAATGAATGCCAAAATAATTGGTGTATTCCTCGTTTAGCGGAAAATCAAAATCCGATGGCTCCTCGTTTTCGTCGATATGCACAAGCGTGGTTTCGTCCATTTGTTCCTGGATGGGGCTGTATATCGAAAATTCATAATCGTAATATATATCGTGCCTTTTTAGCTGGGTGGTAAGGTGTTGTTTTAGCAGATCTTTGTCAATGGCCACACCAACATTCACCAAATAAGTGTTGTTCGAAATCACTTCAACTGGTGTAATACTATCGAAGGTTTCAGTGGTTCCGGTTGCCAGCATAACCTGCCAGGCAACTTCCTTTAACGCCACACTTGCACTTTCCTGAAATTGTGTTTCTGAAAGATTATAGGAACTGCGTATAAAAGCAAACTGCACCAAAAATACGCCAACTATCGACACAGTTGCCAGCATTATAATGTATTTAAGTGCTTTACCTTGCATGGATTTTTATTGAATAGCTAAGCTATATATTTTTTTGTTTGCCGGCTTTAGTTAACAACTCATTAACAAATAATTGAATTCAGTTAACAGCGAAACTAGCCAAGCATCAATACATTTGTTTTATAGATTTCAAGAAAAGACAAATTTAATCAATAAATTATGAAAAGCATTTTACAACTATTAGCAGTTTTTGCACTGGTGATTGCTGTTAATACAGCGATGGGCCAGGGACAAGCAAAAATTGTTTTTGACAAAGAGGCATACGATTTTGGTTCGTTTAAAGAGTCAGACGGTGTGCAAAAAACAACTTTTAAGTTTACAAACAAGGGCGACGCGCCACTGGTGCTGTCAAATGTTCGTGCATCGTGTGGTTGTACAACTCCAAAGTGGACGCGTGAACCTGTTGCACCTGGTGGAAGTGGAAGTATCGATGTTAGTTATGATCCTAAAAACCGTCCGGGGTCATTCAACAAATCGGTAACTGTTAGCTCAAATGCCGAGAACCCTACTGTTATTTTAAGAATTAACGGAAAAGTTGAACCACGCGAAAAAACACTGGCAGAGCAATATCCAAGGAAAATTGGAGATCTTCGGGTAAAATCAAACTACCTGTCGTATGCAAAAATTACAAAAGGAGAAAAAGTAACCAAAGAACTGGAATTGGTAAACGATACCGATAAGCCGGTTGAAGTAGGTTTCCGTACCGTTCCAAAGCACCTTGAGGCCAAAGTTGAACCGGCAACTATTCCGGCAAACGGAAGGGGTAATCTGATTGTAACTTACGATTCGGATGCTGCCGACACTTATGGATTTGCATCGCACCGAATTTACTTGTCGTTAAACGGAAGTAACGACTACAAAAATTCAGTGGGCGTAAGTGCAACAATCGAAGAAGATTTCTCGCACCTTTCAGCAGAAGAGTTGGCAAAAGCTCCTGTGGCTGATTTCAACGAAACATCATACGATTTTGGCGAAATGAACCAGGGCGACAAAAAGGAACATACTTTTACTTTAACCAATAACGGTAAAACTGATTTGATCATCAGACGAGTTCGTTCGTCGTGCGGATGTACTGCTGTTGCTCCATCGAAAAGTGTAATTGCAGCCGGCGAAACAGCGCCAATTAAAGTTACTTTCGACTCGCGCGGAAAACGTGGCCGTCAAAGTAAATCGATCACGGTTATTACCAACGATCCAAAAACACCAACTTCAACACTGCGCATTTCAAGCCAGATTGTTGTACCTAATGCAGGCTAAGTTTATTTAAAGTCAATATTTCAGAAGGTGTTGCAGGCGAAACTTGCAGCACCTTCTTTTTTGCTGTACTTTTGAACGATAAATTTTATTCGGATGTCAGAAAAGGATAAACACCATATAGAAAACGACCCGCAGTACAAAGGGTTGATAGTTAATGCAGGAGTGGAAAAACCGGATATGGTTAACAACGATTCGGTTCAGCGTTTTTTGAAAAAGAATAGAAAATTACTGTCGGTTGACGAGTATGTTGACGGCATTTTAAAAGGCGATATCACACTGCTTAGTAAGGCTGTAACTTTGGTCGAGAGCTCAAAATCAGCACATCAGCAACTGGCCCAGCAAATTATACAAAAGTGTTTGCCACACAGTGGTAATTCGGTTCGTATTGGTATAACCGGAGTGCCGGGGGTTGGGAAAAGTACCTTTATTGAAGCACTCGGAAAATATCTAACAAACAAAGGCGAAAAACTGGCTGTGTTGGCCATCGATCCGAGCAGTGAACGTACCAAAGGAAGTATTTTGGGCGACAAAACGCGCATGGAAGAATTGGCCAGCGATAGGAATGCTTACATACGTCCCAGTCCATCGGCCGGATCGCTGGGAGGTGTTGCGCGAAAAACCCGCGAAACCATTATTTTATGCGAAGCGG
This sequence comes from Draconibacterium sp., assembly GCF_041583095.1. Taxonomy (NCBI): domain Bacteria; kingdom Pseudomonadati; phylum Bacteroidota; class Bacteroidia; order Marinilabiliales; family Prolixibacteraceae; genus Draconibacterium; species Draconibacterium sp. The sequence goes on along the minus strand of NZ_JBFHGM010000162.1, from coordinate 671 downwards.
CTGGCTACAACAATATTTTTATTGAAACCGTTGGGGTAGGGCAAAGCGAAACCGCTGTTCATTCCATGACCGATTTTTTCCTGTTGTTAATGTTGGCCGGAGCGGGCGACGAACTTCAGGGAATAAAACGCGGAATTATGGAAATGGCCGACCTGATTACCATTAACAAAGCGGATGGCAGCAACATTGAAAAAGCAGAAATGGCAAAAGTACAATACCGAAATGCTATTCATCTTTTTCCGGCCAAAGATTCGGGGTGGGCTGCCAACGTAGTTACCTGTTCGGCCTATAAAAAAACCGGAATTGAGACCATTTGGGAGCAGATTGAAAACTACCGGAAACAAACGGTTGATAACGGATATTTCTACCAAAAACGAAACGAACAATCTACATAATGGATGTACGAAACCATTGAAGAGCAATTGAAACGAAACTTTTACGATCATCCCGAGATTAAAACGAAATTGAAAATGCTCGAAAATTATGTGCTTACCGATCAGATGAGTTCGTTTGTTGCAGCCACCGAGTTATTGAATACGTATTCAAAATTAAAATAAACGGAGCTGTTAATATCTTAAATAGTTATTAACGGTAATAAAGCAGGCAAAAAATGGTATTATTCTATCCTTTTGCCTGCTTTGTTTTATGAGATCTTTCATGTAGTTAACACT
>NZ_JBFHGM010000161.1:0-11754 GCF_041583095.1 Draconibacterium sp. | reverse complement strand
TTTCACAAAACTTCTCCTGGCTTAATCCGCTTTCCTGCCACAACTCAATGGCCAGGAACATTTCTTCTTTACTGTATCTCTGATTTTTTCGCATGTGGCAAATTTATTGCCGCTTACTCAATTTTGGAAGACGTGGTTCGTAGAGTGGATACGAATTGTTGATTACAACGAAGAGCTTATGAACTCCAGAGTTACCCATCAATTTAGAACAGAGTGCCTTCAAATTGGCTCAATGGAACAACCGATAAGAAAAACAATAGCTCACGTTAGTGATCATCATATCAATCAGAATATCGAATTCTGATCGTTACGAAGAATAAGCTTTTTTAGTCCTTTTTGTACGTAGTATATAAGATGGAATCATCGAAAGGCCAAGGCCAACAAGGAAAATAATAACAAACTGCAGATTTACATTTAGCTGCCAGTAGTTGAGGCCAAGCGCAATTACAATTAACACAAGGTTACCTGCCAAAATGGTTGATGTTACTTTTAAGTGCGAATGAAGCAAGGACAACAAACGATGATGGATATGGTTTTTATCCGGAGAAAATGGTGAGCGACGTTGTGCTATTCGTATGGTCATTACTCTTAATGTATCAATAAGCGGAACAATGATGATTGCAAAAGAAACAGCCGGTGCTCCAACTATGCGGTAAGGCTCCGGTGCAGTCAGATTCAGTTCGTTAAAAGAAACAACCATTACTGAAATTAGAAATCCGATTATTAATGAACCGGTATCTCCCATGAACAGTTTGTTGGAATTGCCAAACACATTGTAGATAAAGAATGCCGCAAGAGCACCAACCAACGCAAAGGCCATAATGGCTATTGGATAGTTACCGGTTAAATAAAACCAGGTACCAAATACCAATGAAGCCAGTGTTCCAATACCGGACGCCAGCCCATCTACGCCATCAATTAGATTAAATGCATTTATAATAACAATCATTGCAAACAACGACAGTGATATACCTGTAATATGGCCAATTCTGTATTCTCCAAGTACTCCATGTAAATTTGTGAAATGAATATTGGCAAAGGAAATGAGTAGAATGACGGCTACTATTTGAATAATTAATTTCTTCCGGGCCGAGATAATAATCAGATCATCTTTCAGTCCGGTAAAAAACATTAGTATTACTCCTGCAAGTATGTATTTAAATTCCGTAAATTCTAAACCGTCGGTTGCAAAGATAGCACTTAGTGTGAAGGCAATAAAAATAGCAACTCCTCCAAGCGGGGGAACAACTTTCGTGTGAATTTTTCTTTCTTCAAAAGGTTCAAATAAATGTTTGGATTTAGCGATACGAATGATTGGCGGTACTGCTATTAAAACAAGCAGAAACCCAAGTATAAGTGCAGATAGGATTAAGATTATTTCCATAACGAAATACTATGATGTTGGTTGTGTTCTCTAGGTCTATTAATTATGAATTGGTACGTGTTCCTAATTAGTTAGATCGTTTTTAACGAGGTTAAAATTAAAGAAATTTAATTAAAATAAGAATATTTGCTCGGGAAAAGATCAAAATTTAATCAAAATGTTTTGACAAACGTCTTAATTCATAAACTTTTAGTGGGCAATTTTTTAGCGTTTTATTAAAGGCAGAGGATTGAAAGTTTATTTGGAGAAGTGATATTTGAATGAAACCATTGATCCCAAACGAGTGGTGCTTACTCCATTATCATAAACACTTCCTCGGTCGGTAGCAACAGATGCTGAAATACTCAGCTTTTTGGTGGGTGGTTGCCAGGAAACCTGCGCCAGTGCTGATACTTGTTTTTGAGACGGATCGTAGGTTGATCCGCCCAATCCATCATGATGGCCATAATTATTGGAATAGGTGAATAAGCCTTTCCATCGAAATGATTCGGTGATGAAACCCATGGCTCCTATATGAAACCCTGTGAAGCGGTTATTTTCAAAACCAAGACTAATGCCGTCTTCAATAATTATTGGTGCAAACAGAGGGCTTGACATTGCCATTTGATGATAAGTGACACCGGAGCGATATACTCCATGATTAAAATAATCGTCATTTCCACGGCTTGGAGCGTCCTTATCGGGGTTTTGGCCAAAGTGATATGGGCCACTTTGATCTTTGGTATGAAAATATTCCAGCAAAATATTTTGCAGGAATGCATTTTCTTTGTCAAACGAAAGGTGTATCCCATACAGGTTATCAACAGCATTTACCAAATCCATTCCCGAATGATCTTCATAAGGGTGACTGATATATACTGTTGCATTGAGTTTATCCCAGTTTTTGTTTATCGTAAGCTGGTATGTTCCGTAGCTGTTTCCCATGGCGTTATTCTGGTCAAATTCAAGTGCATTTTCGCTGCCTGCCTGTGCAGTTAAATAGCTGAAGTATGCTTCCCAGCCTTGTAATTCCCCATATTCGGGGTGGGTGCCCCACCACATTACAAGATGTTCAACACCTGCGGTTACCTGAAGTGTTTCCGGTTTTCCGAAACGCAAGTTTAGCACTCCATAGTGCAAATGGGTGTCTTTGACATAGCGGTTGTCATTTAACAGACCCTCTTCGAAAAAGCCATTTATAGAGAACCAGTCGACTAAAACAGGAACAAAACGGTTAAATCCGGCTCTGATTCGTGGATGAGGTCGTGCATTACGCGATGTGGCCAGGTTGCCGTTGGTAGTTGACAGTCCGGCATAAACTTCATCTTCGGGGAAAGCGCCAATTTGCAGCTGAAGAAACTTCCAGCTCGTAGCTCCAAAAAGCTGGGTGAAACGAATGTCGTTTTCGTCGGCCAGTAGCAGATCAAGATCAAGTCCGACTTTATAACTAAAATCAGAAGCTCCGATTTGTTGCGCATGAAAGGCATTTAAACTGAAGTTTTGAATTATACTGCTGTTTTTATCGAATTGTCCCAGCTGGTTGGCCCATAGCCAGAATGGCAGCTGGTCTTTTGTGCCCGCCAAAGTATTTGATTCCAGACTAATTGATTGGGCAAATAAGCCGGATAGTGGATCAATACACAGGAGCAGTAGGAGAGTTACTATTTTTTTGGTTTGTTTTTGCATTAGATCTTAAACGATGGTATTGTAGGATTATTTTAGTCAGAAATTATCATTTTTGACAATGCTCTGAGTTTCGTTCATGTCCTTTCCTGACTCTGGTTTTTGGGATCGTATTTAAATCGTTGTTATCCAGTTCGAAGGTTCAGTTTATACAAAACTAAATCATGTTAGTTGTATCGTTTGCAACGATAAATTCCTTCCAAAGAACAATACAGGTGCCCGCAAACAAACCTATTAATGTAAGGCTGATAATAGTGAATATTGTTTTGGGTTTACTTTTCTGCTGCGGCACTTTTGCCGGTTCTATTACAGTAAATACCGGTGTTTTATCCTGCACAAGTATTTGAGCCTGTTCACGCTTTTGTGCCAAACCTTTATAAAGATTTGAGGCAAGAGTGGATTCCGTAACCAGCCTGTCGCGGCGCGATTTTGCTGATGCAAGAATTACATTTACATTACTGTCATCGTAATTGGCTAAAGCTTCCTGTTTTTCAAAATACCGGGCTTTGGCTTCCTGATACCGGGCCTCGATAAAAGCAAGGTCTTTTTTCTCCTTGCTGGTGTGATAATCAATAATGTATTGTTTTAAACTGGCGATTACTTTTTCGGTTAATAACGCTGAAACGTACGAATCCTGTTGTTCCACACTTACTTTAATAATTTTACTGTCGCCACCTGTAATTCCACCTTCCGATTTAATAATATTTACTTCTATGGTATTGCCCAGTCCTTTAATTAAATCCAGATCGGCCTGAGAAAGATTTAGCGGTTCTCCTTCGTTTTTTTTCGGAATATTTTTTTTCTCGCCCTTCGATTTTAACAAGCTAAGAGCATAACCTGGCCATCCCGAAATAGATGGTTTGGTATGTTCCTGCAGGTATTCGCTAACCGATACGGTTAGGTCATCTTTAGGTAAATACACTTTTTCCTGTAAAATATCGATAAGGAAAGTTGTACTCTTTACCACTTCAGGATATAAATCGGGGGTTAAGGCACTCTGGTTACTTCCACTCATATCCAGGCCCATTAAACCACCTACGTCAAATCCTGCAAGATTTCCCAGTTGCCCCATTAAACCATTTGCCGGGCTGTTGGAGTTGGATTCGGCTAATAAACTTACTTCGGTTTTATATACTTTCGGTGTGAAAACAACGATGAATACTCCTGCCAAAAAGGCAATAACTGCTGATTTAATGAGTATTCCGCGGTTTTGTTTTAGCCGGAGAAGCAGATCTTTTATTTCGAGGTAATCTTTTTTATTTATGATAGCTGTATTTTTGCTCATTTCTGATTAGATGAAAATTTACAGTGACTTGTAATATCAATAATTTCTTTTGATTATTATGGGACCTTACCGTTATTTCATGCCATTGATCAGGGCAACAACAATCAGAGACAGCGAGGCGGCTAACGAAATGGCACCTGTTTGAGAAAGTTTTCTTCGTTCTCCCTTACTCGGAACAATTATTTCTGCACCAGCCTGTAATTCGGGGTATTTCCGACCAAATAACGTTTTGTCGGTTTTTCTTACTGAGCCATTGGCGTAAACCACATATATATGTCCGGGTTTCGATCTTTTTGTTAAACCACCTGCATTCGCCAGGTATTGCTTCACCTTAAGCGATTCGTCGAAAGGAACTACATTGGGATTGTAAACCGAGCCACTAACCTTTATGGTTTGTAAGGATTTTAATATGCGTATAGAATCGCCTTCCTGCAGAACCAAATCGCTTTTTCCTCCCGGATTGGAAAGAATACTTGCCAGATCAACAGCAATGATATCAAACTCATTTCGGATGATATTGATATTGTTCGATGATTCTTTTTCCATTGTAATGTTGTCGATGGCTTTGTCCGTCAGTGTTTTGTTCGGTGTTGATTTTCGAATTAAGCTGGCACCGTTAATGTATGCTTCTGTGGTTATACCGCCCGACCTTTTTATTAAATCGGAGATTCGTTCTTTGCGGGAGGTGATCGAGTATTTTCCGGGGAAGTTAACTTCGCCGTTAATACTTACCAGCATTTGCGGAGTATAAGCAGGTGATTTACGAATAAACACCTGATCGAAAGGTTTTAATACAAACCCGGATGCTTCTTCGCTTAGGGCCAGCGACTTATCGATCGGGAATTTAATAATATCAGCCAATTTTACCGAAGTAACTGTTGAGGTGTCGTTTGACACGCGACGGGCAATTTCGATATTTGCTGTTGAGGCTGTTTCCAATAAACCTCCGGCCTGAAGAATAAAGTCTTCAACGGTAGTATTTTCGGAGTAAGGATAAATTCCCGGATGTTTTACTTCGCCTTCAATTTGTATGGTGCGTGTTTCGCGCAAATCGTGAATTGAAGGAATATGTACAGAGTCTTCACGTTGCAGGGTAAAATCGAGATTTGAAGCCAATAAATTATTCAGATCAACGGCAATATGCTCCCTGGTGAGATCGTCTTGTAAACGGAAGACTGAGATACGGTCTTTAAATACATCTTCGCGTAAACCATCGGCTTTGTTTATCAGCTCTTTTAATGTGGTACCTTCGTTAATGGCGTATGTGCCCGGGCGAAATACCGCCCCCGAAATAAATACCCGGTTTTCAAAACGGTTTAAAACCGCATCTATTTGAACTTCGTCGCCATTTTCCAGGCGAATGGCATCTAAATAATCCGTGGCAATGTCTAATATGCGTTTTTCTTTGCCTGTTTTTCGCAGGATCTTAACCCTTTCAGTGTAAGCATTTCCTGTAAATCCTCCGGCAAAATCAATTAAATCTTCCATCGATTCGTCAGGTTTAATGTCGAAGGCCATAGGGCGTTTCACTTCCCCGTTTATCCTTACACGATTTTCATAAGGAGGTACAAAAATGATATCCTGATCCTGCAAACGGATGTTATTGGATTGTTTGGCATTTATCAAATATTCATAAAAGTCGATGTGTGCTACGATTTTATTGTCGCGTATGATCTGTACATCGCGGATTGAACCATTTTCCGCAGGACCACCGGCGATGTACATGGCATTAAACGCCGTTGCCATTGCCGAAATATTGTAAGTTCCGGGTAAAACCACTTCTCCCACAATATTTATCTGGATACTCCGTACGGCTCCCAGTGTAACTTTCATTGAAGTTTTCCCATCCTTTAGTCCCGAGTAGATCTGGCCTAAGATTGTTTCCAGTTTTTTTCCGGCATCTTCTGTGGACATTCCACTTAAGAATACGGGACCAATATTTGAAATAATTATACTCCCATCGTTTGAAACCACTTCCTGGTAACTGTGTTGCGAGGCTCCCCAAACATCGATGTTTACCAGGTCGCCCGGGCCAATTAAATAATCGCGCGGCGTTAAAACATTAAAGCTGGGTTCAAAGGTAAGGTCGGTATTTTTAAACAATGAAAAACCAAAATTATCGCTTGTTTGTGTTTTTGTAGCGTAGGGAAGTCGTTCTTCCAGGCTTTCAGGGTACTCTACGGTTGGGCGTGTATTTATTTTTACCCCCTTGCTGCCATCCTCCATTATCTTGTTATCGTACAGACGTTCAGCGCGTTCTTTAAATTTCTCAATTTCGCTTTCATCCATTCCTCGCGAGCGGGCTAAAGATTCGATTTGGTCGGGTGTCAGGCCCGACTCAATTGCACGTTGCATGATAACCCGCATTTGGGCATCAGAAATCTGGCTCGATTTTATTTCTGAAACATTTTGCTCCATCGGGTTCAGGTTCTGGGCCATCAGTTTCCCTTGCATCAGAAACAGGAATAGTAGAATGAAGCAGGAATATTTAACGATATTGAATCTCATAGATATAGCTTATGTTTTAGGTATTAAATAATGTACAGTATGTGTAAATATTGAGCAATAAAAGTAATAAAATCTCATTTCAATAAAGTCATCCAGGGCAGTTCTTCACAAGAATTCGAAATTTAGATGCGCTTTCTAAATTTTAATTGCAGCTTTTTGGCAAAAATAAAAAGCGCGTAAAATACTTTTAAAAAGGTAAGCTGAACGATATTTGTATTGGCGTGGTATTTATGAAAAACGATTCTGCTGTTGAATAGATGCCGGATTTGTGCCAGCTGATTCATTTCTTTGCTTATAACAGCGGAGTGCTCGTGATAAAATTTTAGCTGCAGTGCCAGGTAATTCTTAAGCCCGGCTTTTTTTACTTTTAGCCCCAGTATGCGCTCCTCTTCATACAAAAAAGTACGTTCATCGAAATAGTTTAACCGCGCAAAAGTTTCCAGCTTTCCCATAAAAAAGGAGCCGGTAAGGCAATCCACTGCAAATAATTCTTGTTGTATAGGTATATCATAGTAAACAGCTTCGTTGGATTTTACTCTGTTAAAACTGGCTACACTGAGGATATCATAAGAAAAACCCGGAATTTTCCAGGCAGCATTAGGGGCGGGTTGACCGTCCATGTGCATGAGTGGTGAAATAAATGCAACATCATCACACTGTTCGTAACAGGCCACCAGTTGTTGCAACAGGTTTGGATTATCGATTGAAATATCGTTATTGCTTATCACAACAAAGGTGTTTTCCGGTATTTTTTGCTGAAGGTATTTTAATCCAAAATTATTTCCGTAAGCATAGCCACCATTGTATTCCGATTGTATGACCTCTACTTGTTCTTCATCTTGTAGATGTTGAACCAGAGTGTTGTAAGAATTGTCGGTTGAACAGTTGTCGACTACCAAAACGGAAAGCTGAATACCCTGCTGTTGTGTTAATTGCCGGATATAGCCAACAGTGGTTTTCCACGAATTATAATTCAGAATTAGTACAACTATCTGTGGAGCTTCCATTTTTATCTTTTAGCGTATCGTAAATTTTATCGGGCAATATTTATCAGAATCCTGTTGATTTGTACCCTTCGACTACGCTCAGGGTGACTGTCAGACTGAGCGTAGTCGAAGTCTGATTTTATTGCCTAAACGACTCTATCTTAATTTCATTTTTCGTCGCACAAATCGCGCAACGAGAAGCAAAAGTATGGTAAGCCGAAAGGCTATTTTATAAAACAGCGAATTTGTGTTGGTAAGGGCATCCAGTGGCGTTTTGTTAAAATCGTGCCTTCTGTATTTCACCAGTTTGGCGGGGCAGAATATCGGGTTAGTATAAAGCTCCGCATTTAGTCCGATCCATAAATCGTGCATGGCAATCTTTTTAGGGAAGGGGAGGACAATCGGTAGCAAATCTTTATGAAAAGCCATACAGCACCCCATGTAAGAGTTTTTTGCAAGGTTCTTCAAAAAGCCCTTACGTGAGTTATAGATTTCAAATATGGATGAAGCAATTTCATTCCCCTCCTGATTTATTACTATTCCGTCCGAAATTACCAGTTTGCTTGATGCCAGTTCTTTTATCAGAATTTCTACTTTATCAGGCATCCATATATCGTCCTGGTCGGCTAAAAATATGTAGTCGCCCATGGTCTGCTTTAGTGCAAATTCGAGATTGAATATCGGACTTGAAAACTGTTGATTTTCGAATAACCTTATCCTGGGATTGTTATACGACCGGATAATTTCAACCGTTTGGTCGGTCGATGAATCATCAGATATAATAATCTCATCAACAGCCCGGGTTTGGTTCAGAATCGAATCAAGCTGTTCCTTTATATAGTGTCCGCCGTTAAATGTTGGTATGCAAACCGAAATAACCATTATGTCAGAGGAGTTTAGATAAGGATATGCGCAGTTTGTAATAGAAAAGTTTAAGGAGTGAATATTTGTTCGACAAACATTTCATCATCTGCCAGCTTTCCTTATTTCTTTTTATAGTGAGCGAAAAACTGACCATACGCGATAACAGGTAAGTGTTTTTGATGGCCTCAGCACCAACTTTATTTTTTTTGTGTTGCCGGTATAGTAAGCCAGGTTTTTTTAGGTAATCAATTACCCCCGATTCTGCTACTTTTAACACAATCCACCAGTCGTGCATTCGGGCCTGTTCAGGGAAGGGCAGAACCAGAGGTTTCACCTTCTTATTCATGATAAAAGTGCAGCCCGGAGCCGGATTATTAATTAATAGCCTGTAACAATTGTAAACATTGTCGGGATTAACTTTCGAATAGCTCCAGAACGATGAATTAATTGTATTTAAGTGTTCATCCACTACTTTCAGATCGCTAAAAACCAATGCCGCTTTATCCGGGTTTTTCTGTTCCTGTTGCTGAATACAAGCTAATGATTCTTCAATTTTATGGGGTAGCCAAACGTCATCCTGATCGCAAAACATGATGTACTCAGCAGAACTGTATTCCATCAGTTTCTCAAAACTTCGCATTGGCCCCAATTGCTTTCCGCTACTGAATATTTTAATTATTCGGTTATGTCTCTTTTTAAATTCCTTTAAAATGGAGATCGTCCGGTCGTTGGAGCCATCATCATGTACCAGAAGATCCCAGTTTGTGTACGATTGAGCCTCCAAAGATTCCAGCAGCTCACGGAGGTATTTTTCGCTGTTATATGTAGCTAATAAAATCTCAACCTTCATTATATTTCTTCGTTTTGAAACGCAGTGGAAAAAGTTTGCGAAAAAACATAAACCAGTACTAACATTCCGGTGGAACTTAACAAGAGCGGATTGGTACCTGCAATAAAAAGATAAGCGAGGTAGGCAATAAACAGGTGACTTATAGAGCTGCTTTTTATTTCATAATAGATTGGAATAAGCAGAATGAGGCTAAAGACTATTGAAACGGGTAATCCCCAAACCCGAATAAGTTCGAAATAAGTTAATTCGGTTACACTTACCACACTGTTTATTCCCGTTGTGTACATGGTGCTGCCAATTCCCTGGCCAAAGAGCAAAATACCCAAATGATTAGAAAAATGTTCGATATACGAAAACAAGTGTCCAAGCTTTACCTGGTTGGAGACTTCAGAGCGGTTTAAAAATACTTCTGCAAGTATATTTGCCCCATAAAAGAAAATGGCCAAATAAACGAAGGCAAGCAATAATGCAAGAGGCTTCGAGTTTTTATAGGCATAAAAAAGAAGATAAAAAAGCAATATAAAACCCATTGCCAAAATATTTGCCCGTGTACCGGAAAGAAACAGTGTGGAACATAGCGCCAGAATAAATCCGATTTGAATGCCCCTGTTTTTTTTAATTTTTAAAATGAATACCCGGTGCAGGTAATAAGCCAGCGGAAAAACAAGTATTGGCGAGGTTTTGTAGAACACCATTAACAGGGTAAAACCACCGTAATTTCGAAGTGCATAAACCGCCACTTCTTTTTCCATTACAAAAAATGCATAAAGTTTAGCAAATAGGCCGGGATTGATTAGGGGAAGAAAATAGGAAAATGCGGTTATCGCCATAAGCAGTATGGCCGATACATTCAGAACCGGGCGGAGCTGTATGTTTTCGGTAATAATAACCACCAGCAGGAAAAAAAAGAAAAAGGAGTTCAGGTAAACCAGCTCTGCCATATTGCTGTTGTTGGCAAAGCTTTTAGTAAGCCCAACCGATAAGGCGAACAAGGGCATAAAAAAGCCTATAAATACCACCGTAAAAAGGATTTGTTTCGATAGGTTTACCGTTTTTTTATAGTGCAACGGAATCCAAAGCAAAAAAACTCCCAGGAATAAAACATATTTAGCATGAAATATTTTATTGCTGGGGTCAATAATTACGTCAAGAAATAACAAGGCCAAACAAGCGTAGAGCAGTGTTTTATATTTCTCCCCATACAGGTATTTTATACTATTTGTCAATGGAATAATCGATATAAAGTTCGTATGGGCTTTAGCAGGAGTGTTCCCAGTTTGTACTCACGCGACTGAGTAATCAGTTTATATTCAAAAGATTCCTGGGGATCCAGTAAGTGTTTTGAATAAATATCCTGGTGATTTAGATAAATTTGATGCCTCAGTTTACGGTAATGCTCCCGGCGTGAGATTACGGAAGCATTTCTTGAATTTCTTTTAATCCGATAAAAAAAGCCAGGGTCATTTAAGGTATGAACAGTACCTCCGTTTTTAAGCAGGGTTATCCAAAAATCCCAGTCCTCAAAACCTTCTCTCATATTCGGATTGTATCCCTCTGTTTGTTCAAAATCCGATCTTCGGAAAAACGCTGAAACAACAATAAAGTTTCTTGCCAGCAGCTTCTCCAAGGAATAGGGTTCAACAGGTAAAATACCTTTTTTTGCCCCAAAAAGTGTGACTTTACAATTTACCACTTTAATTTCATCGTTCTTTTCCAGGATCTCAACAGCTTTATGAATAAAATCTGCACCAATTTTATCATCGGCATCCAAAGGTAAAATATATTTTCCTATCGATTTTTCAATTCCCAGGTTACGGGCAGTGGAAACGCCCTGGTTTTTTGTTTCCAGTACTTTTATCCGGGGGTGCGAAATCTCTCGTACTATTTTGTTGGTATGTGCGTCCGTACTTCCATCATTTACTACAACAATCTCATAATTAGTATAGCTTTGTGAATGAACACTCCCAAGACATTCATTCAGGTATTTACCTTGATTGTAACAAGGAACTATAATTGAAATTAATGGAGAAGTCTGCATTGGTGAAGTAGATGAATATTGGTTGTTTATTATTTTTTTCTGATATTCCAATCTAAAACATCAGAACCTATAGGAAATACCAAATTGCGTATGCAGGTTAAAGGTGTTGTCGGGATGTGTCCAGTAATCGGCTTGTACTTCGGCCCAGGTGGGCTCGTACAACCATTGGTAGTTTCT
>NZ_JBFHGM010000160.1:0-11764 GCF_041583095.1 Draconibacterium sp. | reverse complement strand
TTATATCGTTGGCAACAGAAAATGTTGCTTTTGCTTTAATGTCTTTTGAAGAAGCTCCAACTTTTACGGTGTAATCGCCGGCTTCTGTAATCCAGCTTGTACTTGCTTCATCAAACGACGCCAAAAGTGCGGCATCAATATCAAATGATAGCGTTGCTGATTTTCCCGGTTCCAACAGCGCAGTTTTACCAAAGGCTACCAACTCTTCTTCGGGCTTTTCCATTTGTTTACCCGGCGCGCTGGCATAAACCTGAACCACTTCTTTACCCGCAACATCACCGGTATTTTTCACATCGATGGAAACCGTAATTTTTCCATTAAAATTTTTGTCGCTCAGTTTCAGGTTGCTGTATTCAAATGTTGTGTATGATTTTCCGTATCCGAATTCGTAAGCCACCGGCACATCGAAAGTGTTGAAATAACGGTAACCCACGTAAATATCTTCTTCGTAAACCACTTCCCAGGGCACACGGCGCATCATCGAGAAACCTGATTGGTCGGCAGTATTATCTTCTGCTCCCTCAACTTCGATTGCCTCGCCGGGGAAATTATCCGACGACGAACCATCCTCGTATTTCACAGGGAAGGTTTGTGCCAGTTTACCTGACGGATTTACTTTTCCTGAAAGTACATCAACTACTGAGTTACCACCCTCTTGTCCTGGTTGCCAGGCACAAAGAACGGCATCAGGAATATTGTTCCAGCTGGCGGTTTCAACAACACCTCCAACATTTAGAACCACCACTGCTTTTTTGCCTTTAGCATGGAAAGCTTCAGTAACGGTTTTTATCAGGTCTTTTTCATTTTTATTCAGGTAGAAATCGCCTTCAACAGCTTCGCGGTCGCCACCTTCTCCGGCATTTCGTCCGATGGTGATTAAAGCAATATCAGCTTTTGCAGCCATCTCTTCAGCAATCGATGCATCCAAAGCCATTTCTTCAACAGGAATTTTTCCACCCATTAAAGCAGCAATAAAGTTTTTGGATTTATCCTGCACTTTACTCGCTTCTTCCATGTAGGTTTCGTAAGTGTTTTTAAGTTCGTCGTAAGATTGGTAACCGGCATTTTGCAGGCCTTCCAACAACGAAACCGTGTAAGCTTCGTTAACATCGCCACTACCGGTACCTCCTGAAATAAAATCGTAGGAAGCATTTCCGAATGCGGCCACATTTTTTATGCTGTTTGCAAATGGAAGCGCGCCGTTATTTTCCAGCAATACCATTCCATCGGTAGCGGCCTGACGAGTTACTTCCGCGTGTGCTTTTAAATCTGGTTTGTTCGATATTTTATATTCTTTGTAACGTGGTGTCTCAACCATGATATTTAGAATACGCTCAACATTTGTATCCAAAACCGATTCATCCAGTTTTCCTGCCTTAATAGCTTCGATCAACGTTTTAACGGTCTCCGGCGAACCCGGTTGGATCATATCGTTACCGGCTACCATTTGGGCAACAACATCGCTACCACCGCCCCAGTCGGTCATTACATATCCTTCAAATCCCCAGTCATTGCGAAGGATTTTTGTTAACAGATCATGACTCTCTGAAGTATAAACTCCGTTTACTTTATTGTAAGATGACATCACTGTCCATGGCTGACTTTCCTGAACCACGATTTTAAAACCTTTCAGATAAATTTCGTGCAAAGCACGTTCGCTAACAATTACATCAACCGACATACGATTGGTTTCCTGGTTGTTTACCGCAAAGTGTTTGATTGAAGTTCCTACGCCATTCGATTGGATACCTTTTACCATTGCAGCCGCCATTTTTCCGGCTACCAGCGGATCTTCCGAATAATATTCGAAGTTACGTCCGCAAAGTGGGTCACGTTGAATATTCAGTGCAGGTGCTAAAAGAATATCGGCACCATATTCCAGCACCTCTTTACCCATGGCTTTTCCTACCGATTCTACCAACTCGCTATCCCACGATGAAGCCAAAACGGTTGCAATCGGGAAAGCTGTACAATAATAAGTGTCTGTTTCTCCCGGGCGTGTTGGACTGATCCGTAATCCGGCCGGACCATCAGCCAAAGTCTGGCTTGTAACTCCCAATCCGGGATATTCTGCAGTTACTCCGGCCGTTCCGGGCAAATACCCCCTGATTTTATCTACCATTTTTCCGTAAGAAGTGCTGGTATCCAATCCTCCACCAAACATTGGAGGCATTTTTTCACGAATAGAATCGGGCAAGGGAAAGTACATTCCGGTTCCGATTACCAACTGAGCTTTCTGCTCCAGGGTCATCGACTTAACGATTTCTTTTACGCTTTTTTGTGAAACACTTGCCGACAGACTGCCGGATACAAGTAATAATACAAGGAGGATGAGTACACTGTTTAGTCTAAGTTTGTTACCGATCATGGTGAATGATTTAGTTCTAATTTAAATTTTATTGTTTTAGTTTATTGATATGTTTTATCTATGGTGACGAAGATAGAAATAAATTTTATTCCTAGTGTCATTACGACACATTATTATATTTTTAAACATATTCAGTTATTACTTCGAGATTTTTTTTCTACTTTGTAAGCATAAAAATTAAAGACCTTGGATAAAACAGCGCCGATCAATTCAACAGAGTATATGAATCACATATCAATCGATTGTGTGATATTCGGATTTAGCAACAATGAGCTTAAAGTACTGCTTTTGCATTTAAAGTATTCGAAGGAATATTCACTTCCCGGAGGATTTTTAAAATACGATGAAACGCTTGAGCAGGCAGCGCAACGTATAGTTAAAGAGCGTACCGGGCTCGACAATCTGTTTTTAAAACAATTTAAAGTATTTAGCGATCCGGAAAGGTCAAAATCGAATAAAGCCTTACTCGATGCCGATATGGCAGGCACCGATCACGACAAGAGTTTTTTTGACAAACGTTTTATCTCTGTAGGATTTTATGCTTTGGTTGATTTTAGGAAAGTAAAACCAACCCCCGACCTTTTTTCCGACCATTGCGATTGGGTTTCTTTAAACACCGATGTTTCGATGCTGCTCGACCATAAACAAATTATCGAGAAGGCCATCAACACCTTGCGTTTACAGCTTAGCCAACAGCCTATTGGTTTAAAACTGTTACCCCGGAAATTTACCATGCCCGAACTTCAGAAACTTTATGAAACGATTCTTGGCCGCGATTTGGACCGACGCAATTTTCAGCGAAAAATGTTAAACTACAATATTCTTGATAAGTTAAAAGAGCGGAAAACCGGTGGTGCACACAAATCGCCGTACTTGTATTCGTTTAATATGGAACGCTACCAAAAAGCATTGGAAGATGGATTGAGTGGAATTTGGTAAGAGGTTACGCTTTTATCCGCAAAGCCCAATTATACAGAATATTTCCTGAGAGAGTACAGAAAAACAACACCAAGCCGAATGGAATAAGATCGCCGGTATGAAACATCGCCATTATACTTCCGATTAGCGCACTAATGGCAAAGCGGGCAATTCCGATAGTGGCATTTGCCGATCCTGCAACTTCAGGATTATGGTTCAGAATGGTAGCGGTTCCGTTTCCAAAAACCAAACCTAAACTGCCCACATACAACACAATCGATGCAAATACTGCCCACAATTGCGGCACGGGCATCAGTACCGAAATGGCCAGCGTAACTCCAGAAAACAGCTGCAGCAATAAGCCGTAGCGTAAAATTTTTTCCGGATCGTGTTTCTTCAAAAGCATGGTATTTAAAAACGAAAGCATGATGTTTAAAACAACATTCGCACTGAAAAACAGCGGAAAGCGCATTTGGCTGATATTGAAATACTCGATATAAATAAACGATGCCGCTGTAATAAAAATGTACAAGCCCGACATGGGCAAACTAATGGCAAACAGCAAAATAGTACTTTGTTTATTCGCGAAAAATACCCGGTACTTTTCCAACAGCTGCCGACCTGTAATTTTTCGGGTGATCAGCTCCGTAGCTCGTGATTCGGGTATAAGCAACCACATGGATAAAAACAACAAAATGGCAAATGCCAGTAAAAACCAGAAGATACTCACCCAACCATACCAATGAATTAATGCCGCGCCCATAACCGGTGCAAACAACGGGGCCAGCATAATGATCATACTAATGATGGTTACAAAACGAGCCACCTGTTTTCCGCTGTAGCAGTCGCGGATAAACACATTTCCGGTAACCGTTGCAAATCCTCCGCCAAATGCCTGAAGCACACGCAACAAAAGCACATATTCAATTTTTGTGCAGGTAGTTATTAGCAAAGAGGCCAAACCGTAAAGTGCAATTCCGGTGAGAGCAATTCTCTTTCGTCCAAAAGCATCAGACAAGGGGCCACCGAAAAAGTTTCCAAAGGCAAATCCCAGAAAATACAAAGTGATGGTTAACTCTGCGACGTTGAGCTTTACGCCAAAAAACTCAGCAATATCGGGCAAGGCGGCTATGTAGGTGTCAATTGCAAACGGCGACATAGCCACCATTGCAGCCATAACCATTGTTAATACGGGAATAAAAAATTTGCCTGAACGGTTTAAACTCATCTTATATCGTTTCCATTTGGGCGCGAAGGTATAAGTTTTAAACGAAGACCTGAATTAATATTTCCCTGCCTCTTCCGAATTTAACACGTTCAGGTATTAATCAGCTCATCCAACTGGCCGGGCGAAAGTCCTTCAGGATCGAATCCGGCACTCCAGGCTAACAACAAAAGTTTCGCTCCTTTATTAGCCACATCCAAAAAGTCGAAGGCCTCTTCCATATCAACACCGGTGGCTAGAGCACCGTGTTTTTCCCACAACACAACATCGTGATTTGTTAATCCTTCCAGGGTTAGATTTGCCAGTTTTTCGGTTCCATACCGGGCATAACCGGCGCAGCCAACTCCGCGAGGAATATACAACTTTATTTCGGGACACATTTTCCAGAGCGAGTGATTAAACAAAGCCTCATCGTTAAATAATTTATGGTGGCTTAAAACCACCAACTCGCTTGGATGTGCATGAACAACAGCTTTTCGTCCGGTATGATTTGCTGCATTAAAAAGATGAATTTTTATGTGCGCCCTCAATTCGGAAGTGGGTTTAAAACCGGCACTTTTGCCGCCCCACAAAACCGAATAGGCCGTAGCTGCTGAATTAACAGCTATAATTGCTGCAACTTCATCAACCCTATCTACAAGATGCCGCAACCGACAGCCCGAACCGGTAACAAAAAGTACCATCCCGGCAGCATCGATAGGAAAATCGAAGGAAACTTCGTCATGAATCCGGTTGATCGTTGATTCCTGAAAAAGCCCGCTTAAATCAATTGAAATATTTCCTGAGCTTTTTTCGGCCCACTCTTTTTCCCATAAATAACCGGCAACTTCGCTCACCTGAATAATATGATTTACGACCTCGGCCGGAAGATTTTTTAATGCATCCACAGTTAATGATTAAGTTATTCAATACTTCATTGCTAAATGTATTGCATGCGTTCTTTAAATTTCTGATACAATTCGCCGCACAGCTTTTGATTTTCCGATGGCTCAATAATTTTAGGATTATAATCCACCAACTGCCGGGCTTCTTCGGGCGATTTTGCCACGCCACTTCCGGCAAATACGAACAAGGCTGCTCCCAAAACGGTTGTCTCTTTCTGATCGACCAATTGTATGGGTAAATTGCAAATATCAGCACGCAACTGGTTCCAAAGATAGTTTTTTGATCCACCACCCACGCAAATTATTTTTTCGGCTTTAAAACCACCTGCATTTTCCAGCGCTTCGATGCCATATCGCAAACGATACGCCAGGCTTTCAAGAAATGCCCGGTATATTTCCCCACGTTTTGTATTTATCGTTAAACCGTTGATTGCTCCGAAATTATTGGCTCCGCTTTCTCCGTAAAACGAAGGATTTACCCAAACCGACGATTCTCCGGGCTGAACTGCACCCGCATCAAAAATCATTTTAGCGTACAAAGCATCACCACTTAGTTCGGGGTAAAAACTTTTGGCGAACCACTCCAGTATTCCCGAAGCCAGGTAATTCTGCCCGATATTGTAAAGTCCCTTCTCGGCATCCATTTCGGTGGTTAACTGTGCTGTCAGTTCCTTTTTCGTTGATTTAAACCCGGCACTACGCGCCATAATTATTTCCCAGGTGCCACTACTCAGTACCAGTTCATTTTCTTTTGCGCCCGAGCCAAATACTGCAAACTGCGTATCGTGTCCGCCAAAAAACACGGGTACATTTGCAGGAATCCCCGTTTCAGTTTCAGCCTTTTGATGAACGGCTCCGGCCAATTCTCCCGATTCAGCAATATCTCCCAAAATATCATTTCGAATATCCAGCGCTGCAAATATCTTCTCCGAGGGTTGCTGCTTTTGCATATCCATCAACATAGACGTACCGGCCATAGTAGCGTCGTTGCGTAATTCGCCCGTTAGCTTAAAAATAAATAGCGAGGTGATAAATAAAAAACGATGGGCCTTTTCAATCACCTCAGGCCGGTTTTCCTTCATCCAAACCATTTTATTGATGGTATTAAATACATAGGGAAAAGTGCCGGCTTCGGCGTACAGGTGTTCAAGTGGAATATATTTCCCGATTTCATTCATAACAGGCGTTGTGCGCTGACATTGCCATGAAATGACCGGGTAAAGCAATTTGCCTTCCGTGTCGACAAATGCACCATCAACACCAAAAGTTGTAACGGTTACGCCGGCAATTCGTTTTGTATCGATCGCCGCCATTATTTTTTTGGAGGCCGAACAAAGTTTTGCCCACATTTCTTCCACATCCCAGATTACACCTCCGGGAAATTCGGGATCGGGACTTGTATTGTTTGCAGTCGATTCCGAAGCCACAATTTTACCATGTACATCCATGGCGATCACCCGCAGGTTTGTGGCTCCGCAATCGAATACTATTGCCAGATCTTTTTCAGGCATATGAACTATTTTTTACCATAAAGTGGCCCGTAAGTTTCACAGGCACGGAAATCTGAACCTTCTTTATTTTCTCCAAACGATGCCCATGCACTTGGCCGGAATACCTTATCCTCAGTAACATTATGCATGTTTACCGGAATGCGTAACATCGAGGCCAGCGTAATCAGGTCGGCACCAATATGCCCGTAACTAATTGCGCCATGGTTGGCGCCCCAGTTGGCCATTACCGAATATACATCTTTAAAAGCCCCCTCACCATTTACTCGCGGTACAAACCATGTTGTTGGCCAGGTTGGGTTGGTGCGTTCATCCAATACTTTATGAATATCATCAGGAAGTTCAACCGTCCAGCCTTCGGCAATTTGAAGCACCGGACCCAGCCCATCTACCAGGTTTACACGGCTCATGGTAACCGGCATCTGTCCGGCAGTTTTAAACTGCGACGAATAACCTCCACCACGGAAATAACCGCGTTCTGCCTGTGGCCACAGGGTGTTATCCAAACACTTCTGCACCTCATCTTCCGTAATCTCCCAGAAAGGTTTCATGGCCGGATTTCCTTGGGCACGTTGCTGTGCTGTTGCGTCAAGCGTTGTTGAACCCGAGTTGATCAGGTGAATAATTCCTCCTTCGGCCAAACCGGTCAGTTCTTTTCCGCAAACCCGTTTAACTGCATCCGGACTCCAGTAGGTGCGTACGTCAGAAAATATCTGGCTGGTGTTGCTCAGCAAATGCCCGAACAACATCGACACACCATTCAAACTATCGTTTTCGGTAGCAAAAACAAAAGCCTGACGAATACCATTCCAGTCGAAAGATGAATTTAGAATAGCCTCCGTAAAATCGGCATTTGGTTTATAGTCTGTCCACTGGCGTTGCCCCTGGAAACCACCCAGAATTGCATTTCTTCCCAAACCCTCTTCGCGATATCCTTTTGCGATAACTTTTTCATTACCAATCATCATATCGCGGCAAATCAATGTCATTTTAACCACCATCTCCCACTCTGCTTCTTTTCGGGCAGCATCTACCTGGTCTTCCGGTTTGTTTACATCTTTGCCTTCTTTGCAATTAGTCTTTGTCCAGGCCAGTGCTTTCTGATACTCCTCCTCATCGTAAATACCTTCGTCAATTCTTCTCAGAATCTCTACCGATTCCACAAACTCAGTGCGAATTCCCAAATATTTTTGAAAGAAAGATGAATCGACCATCGAACCGGCAATTCCCATCGAACTGTATCCGATCGACACGTATGATTTTCCTTTCATTTGAGCCACTGCCAGCCCCGATTTTACAAAGCGTACTATTTTTTCTTTTACATCTTCAGGAATTGTAGTATCGCCGGCATCCTGCACATCGCGACCATAAATTCCAAAAGTTGGTAATCCTTTTTGTGTGTATCCGGCCAATGCTGCAGCCAGATAAACGGCCCCAGGACGTTCGGTTCCGTTAAAACCCCAAACGGCTTTGGCTAGCAGCGGATCGGTGTCCATCACCTCGGTACCGTAACACCAGCACGGCGTAACCGTTAACGACACGCCAACGCCTTCTTTTCTGAATTTTTCGGCACACAGAGCAGCTTCTGCGACGCCACCAATACATGTGTCGGCAACAACACATTCTACGGTTTCGCCACTCGGAAATCGTAATTGTTCGCTGATAAATGCTGCTGCTGTTTGGGCAAGCGTCATCACTTGTTTTTCCAGCGACTCCCGAACACCACGTTCGCGTCCGTCAATAACGGGACGGATACCCACTTTTGGCAAGTCGCCAATTAGTCTGTTAGCCATAATTGTTTATTTAGATTTTTAAATTTTATTGTATTTTTTAGTGATCACAAAGTACCACTAAACCGTTCCTAAAGCAATGGCTATTTTTATTACATTTGTATCTATTTCAAACATCGAACCAAATGACCACAGCTAAAACAAAGCCGGAAAAAGGCGATCCATCTGATGTTGTTCAGTTTTTTCCGAACTACAATATTCAGCTACTTTGCTGCCGCCATTGGTGGCTTGAGAATTGGGAACACACCGAACTTTCGTTTCCCTACTGGCGCATATACCACAACAGCAAAGAGGGTGCGAAGGTGATTTATAACGATAATGAATATAAGCTTTCTCCGGATCAAATTTTACTGATAGCACCAAATACGTCCTATGCCACCCGTTTGTATAATAATGAAATTCCGAAGCAAGGATATACTTTTGCAGGCGGACCGGTAATCCCCAATTTGGATCAGCAGAACCTGTCGACAAAACCATATCTTCTGCACTTTTTTATACATTTTAATATTGGAATTCCGTACGACAATATTTCGCCAAGAGTGTTTAGATTTGAATTAACCGATCATCTTCAATCGAAATTGAAATTGATAAAAGAACACCTGAATTACGACAACAAATCGTTTAATTTTCACACCAGTTTAGTCATCAAATCTTTAATAACCGATATACTCTCAGATCTTCCTGAATCAAACTGGAACCTAATCTCAAACGATCATCGGATTATAAGCTGTTTACGATACATTGAAGGGAATTTAGCTGATGATTTGAGCAATCCAACTTTAGCCGAAAAAGCCAAAATGGCGACAAATGCTTTTATCCGTCTTTTTTCGAATGAAGTTGGAATTTCAGTTCAAAAGTATATTCGCAACAAACGCATCGACAGCGCATGTATCATGCTTCACCACTCGAACTTAAGTATTGACGAAATTGCATTGAAAACCGGTTTTGCAGACCGGTACCATTTTTCCCGGATATTTAAACAAAGTACAGGAATTTCTCCGGCCCGGTATAAAAAAGAGTTTGTAATGAGCTCATAAAAAAACAGCAGTAAGAAATTCCTGCTGCTGCTTGTAATCACTCAATACCAAATCTATATCTAAAAATCTATTTGTATTCTGCTGCTTTCTTTTTATAAAAATCCTGCAATTCAAAATATGCTTTCTTTTTAACACCATTGTTCGAGATGATACCTTTGCGGTTGAAAAAATCCTGAATACCATTTAGCTGTCGACGTGGCGAATAAAAGTCAACTAAAATCCATGGGCTGGTTCCGGCAAAACCGTCTACCTTGTTAAACATCGCAAGCGTTTCTTTGTATAAACGTGCCTGGTACTCTTCCGTCCACTTTTCGTCGTTATCGCCATGCTTTCCCTGCAGGGCTCCTGCACCAAATTCGCTGATAAAAAATGGTTTATCGTAAGGAATTTCCCATGCCCGTTTTGCCAGATCCTCGATTGTTCCTCCATACCATCCGTGGTAGCTGTTAAAACTTATGATGTCGACGTACTTATTCATATTGTCTTCAACC
The DNA here is from genome assembly GCF_041583095.1 of Draconibacterium sp. NCBI lineage: Bacteria > Pseudomonadati > Bacteroidota > Bacteroidia > Marinilabiliales > Prolixibacteraceae > Draconibacterium > Draconibacterium sp. Next base: position 1,543 of record NZ_JBFHGM010000160.1, on the reverse strand, counting down.
TTGCTCAGGTTATTACCCTGACCGGTAACTTCCATCGCCATACTAATCAGGCGGGTATTATCTTTTTCGCGCGCAAACGAAGCCAGCTTTCCTAGAAATATATCACGTGCTTCGCTGTGCGGAGTTTCATTGGCAATAGACCAAACAGTAATGGCACAGCGGTTTTTATCGCGGTCGATCATATCTGAAAGCTGTTGCTGCGCATTGGCATAAGTTGCTTCATTATTCCAGTGGATAGTCCAGTAAACAGGAATTTCAGACCACACCATAATTCCCATTTTTTCGGCTTCGCGAACCATATACTCGTTATGCGGATAGTGAGCCAAACGCACAAAATTACAGCCCAAATCTTTGGCCCATCCCAGTAATACTTTCGCATCGTCGGCATTCCAGGCTCTTCCCTGGCGGAAAGGAGCTTCTTCGTGAATGCAAATTCCGCGCAAAAAAACTTGCTCGTCGTTAAGATAAATTGCTTTCCCGCGGGTTTCTATATTTTTAAACCCTATCTGATCTTTCACCTCTTCACCGTTGGCGGTAAAAACCACGTCATATAGCTTTGGATTCTCAGGGCTCCAAAGTTCAGGCTTTGCTTTTATTGAAAATGCGGCATATCCGTTTTCATCTGTTGTAAGTTTCTCCTCAATATCCAGTTCCGGAATAGTAAGTATAACCTCTTCCCCTCTAACTTTTTCATTGAGTTTTACATTCCCCACAATACGATCGTATTTCCCTTTTTCGAGCTGGATAAGATAGTCTTCCACAAACACCTCCGGAACATCTACGATCAGCACCTCGCGAGTAATGCCGCCATAATTCCACCAATCGGCATTAATCGTTGGAACTCCCTCGGGAATACGCTCATTATTTACACGTACAATCAAAAAGTTATCTCCATCTTTTACCTTGTTGGTTATATCGAAATTAAACGGAGTAAATCCACCAATGTGCTCTCCTATCTTCTCTCCGTTCAAGTACACTTTTGCATCGTAGTTTACCGCGCCAAAGTACACAAAGGTCTTTTGTCCGGCTTTTTTGGCGTAGTTGAAATCTTTTTTAAACCACACGCTGCCTTCGTAAAAAAACAGCTGCCCGTTTTTTGTATTCCAATCAGAAGGAATAACCATTAACGGAGATGTATCAAAATTGTACTCAACCAAGTCTCCTTTATTTTTTGCCTTCCTGTTTTTAAAAAAACCGTTTGGATTTTCGTTCAGTCGATAATCGTAATAACCATTATCAAACGGATCGATAATATAGTTCCAGCTACCATTAAGCTTAAAATGGTTTCTGCCATTTACATTTTGAATTAAAGATTCCTGTGCCAAACCTATAAAAGGCAACAGGAGCAATACAAATACTGCCAATTTTTTCATTTTTTCGTTTTATTGTAATTCGTTTATTTCGTCAAAAATGCTGAGGTTCCACTGATCCATCCATTTTAATACGGGCAATCCGTTTTCAAATTGAATGGGCAACCAAATGTAACTTGCTTCGATTGGCTTTTTTGGCGTCCAGCGATCGGCCATAAAAATAAAAGCATCGT
>NZ_JBFHGM010000159.1:0-11787 GCF_041583095.1 Draconibacterium sp. | reverse complement strand
TCAGCCACTCAATTACCTGGTGCAGCTCTTCTGTTGTTCTTGCTTTTTTCTCCTCTTTTGTTACATGGTGCGGATATACTGCCGCAAATGTCATTTCTGCTATACGCTTGTTATGCTCCGGCGTTGTTTTCATATTCATTCAATATTTTCAGCATTGCTCGTGTTTACTACCTTAAAAATAACCATATTTCTTTTACTGAAAAACTTTGTACCCGGGCTTTATCATTTAATTACGGGGCAAAAACTTTGTGGGAAACGTTTTATTATTTAATCATGAGCAGAAAACTTCGTGGGAGGTGTTTTATTATTTAATCACGCGTAGAAAACTTTGTGGCGAGGTTTTAATCATTTGATGATGAACCAAAAACATCGTGGGAAGCGTTTAATTATTTAATGACGGGGAAAAATCATTTTCGGCAATTATTAAACATTTAATGATGGGCCGAAAGCACCGTGTTGAGCTTTTGAGCATTTAGTTACGAGGCAACCACTTCCCAGCCGGCCTATTTTCATTAATACACAAGCCGAAACTCAGCGGAAGAAGAATGATCGTGTTTTGTTTATCCCAAAGCCACATCCAGCAGCATCATGGTGGCGAAACCCAACATGGCACCAATGGTCGATAAATCGGTTTCGTTGCCTCGCTGCGATTCGGGAATCAGCTCTTCAACCACCACAAAAATCATTGCTCCGGCTGCAAACGACAGTGCGTAAGGCAGCAGTGGCTCGATGGTGAGAACCAGGTACGCCCCCAGCACTCCGGCCATTGGCTCTACAATTCCTGAAAGCTGTCCGTAGTTAAAAGCTTTCCAGCGCGAGAGTCCCTCGCGGCGCAGCGGAATAGAAACTGCTGCTCCCTCGGGGAAGTTTTGCAGCCCAATTCCCATGGCTAATGCAATGGCTCCGGTAAGAATCCCCATGTCGGGGTTATTGGCCAGCGCACCAAATGCAACGCCCACAGCCAGTCCTTCAGGGATATTGTGTAAGGTTATGGCCAGCACCAAAAGTATGCTTCGTTGCCAGGTTGTTGGAATACCCTCGGCTTTATCGATTGACAAGCCCATGTGCAGGTGAGGCAGAATTTTATCGATCAACAACAGAAAAGCACCTCCCGCCAAAAATCCGATTACAGCAGGCTTCCACGGTATGTCTCCTTGTGCTTCTGCCATTTCGATGGCCGGTTTCAAAAGCGACCAGAAACTGGCAGCAATCATTACGCCTGCGGCGAAACCAAGCATCGAATTCAAAATCTTTTTATTTATCGACTTAAAAAAGAATACCATTGAGGCTCCGGCTGCAGTTAAAAACCATGTGAAAAGGGTAGCACCCAGTGCCAATAATATGGGATTATATTCTAATAGTTTCTCCATTATTCTGATTTTTCGATCTAAAGAAATAGGGTGAAACAAAGCTAACAAAATTATTGTTCGGCATTTTAAAGTCAGCTTTTGTTGTAGCCTAATTTTTTAAAATCATTTTCAACTTTTTTCGGTCTATCTTCCCATTTTCAGTGCGTGGAAGTTTTTCGATAAAACGGATGTCTTTTGGTTGCTCGTATTTTGAAAGCAATTTGGTGCAGTGGTTTTGAATGATGGTTTTAACTTCACCATCAACCTTTCCTTCAATTAGCAGAATTATTTTCTCTCCAAGATGTTTGTCCGGCACCGAACCGATGGCATAGGGAAGGGGCAGATCTTTTGCCAATTTCTCCTCGATTTGTTCGGGCAGAAATTTGATGCCCCCTGAGATGATGACATTATCAATACGTCCCAGTACTTTAAAATGATGAATGTCTTCTATTTCACTTAAATCATTGGTTTGAATGGCTCCGTTTTCAAGTCCGGGCATCAGAATCCGAATACAATCACGTTCATCCAGTTCAACCGAAATATCATCGAGGCACTGGTAGCTTTCAGTTTTATCCATGCCATTTAACTTTCGTAGAGCAATGTGCGTTGCTGTTTCGGTCATGGCGTAACTCGAATAACACTTTGTTGAAATTTGCTGAAGTTGCTCTTCCAATGGTTTCGGAATTGCCGAGCCGCCGATCAACAGATTTTTTATGTTTTGTTCCGGCAAAGCCAGGTATTTTGTTACCTGGTTAATTACCATGGCCGCAAATTTTATGGGCTTATCAGTTGGTAAATTAGTAAAGTCTGATGCCGGATCAACAAGCAGCATATCGAGTTTCCCGATAAGAGCGCGCACCGTCATCAATTTCCCGGCAATGTAACGGCTGGGCAGGCAATGCAGTATGCGGTCGCCTTCATACAAATTAAAAAAGCGAATAGTTCTCAAGGCACTGGCTGCCACAAAATCCTTTTTTAGTGTGATGGTTTTTGGTGTTCCGGTTGAGCCCGATGTTTGTACTTCTATAAAATCATTTGCATTGTACCATTCTTCTATAAATTCCAACCAGCTTTGTTCCCACTCGCTATTAGGTTTTTGTTGAAGCAACTCTTTTATATTTTCCGATTGCCCGTTTATGCTAATATGTGATGGAAACAGTTCCATTACATTTCGAAAGATTTTGCGGTGTTGAACCACAGTTTTTCGCCACTAATTTCAAGCGGCGATTCAATGTTATTGGTAAAAAGCTGGCCGGTTCCCAGCCCCTGGTGCATCGTCATATTTTTTGTAAAAGCCCATTGTGCAATGGCATTTAACCCGATATTCGACTCAAGGTACGAAGTGATCCACCAGCCTATTGAACGTTCGTTGGCCAGTTTTATCCATTCGTCGCAACCCGAAATACCACCATGTAAACTGGGTTTTAAAACCAGGTATTGTGGTTGTATCGTATCCAGCAGTTGTATTTTTTCTTCGCGTTTGTTTATGCCTATCAGCTCTTCATCTAAAGCAATCGGCAGGGGAGTGGTTTTACACAATTCAGCCATCTCGTTCCTTTGCCCTGAGCGAATTGGTTGTTCGATTGAATGAAGTTGTACTTCTGCAAGTCTTTTCAATTTGTCTTGTGCAGAACCAGCTTCAAAAGCTCCGTTGGCATCTACCCGAAGAATAATTTGATCGCTGGAGAAACGTTTGCGAACAGCTTGTAATAATTCCAGTTCCTGCTCAAAGTCTTTTGCTCCGATCTTTAGTTTGATACATCGAAAACCGGCTGCCAGTTTATCTTCTATCTGACGCTGCATGTTTTCAATTTCATTCATCCAGATCAGTCCGTTTATTGGAATACCTGCTTTTCCGCGTGTGAACGCTGATGGAAATGGTTCTCTTTTTCCGCCGTTCTTCAAATCCAGCAGTGCAGATTCCAATGCAAATTTCAGTGATGGAAGATCTTGTAGCAAGTCAAAATTATTGATGAAAGGCTCTGGATTGTTACATATGTTCTCCAACTGTTCTTCAACTTGTTCAGGCGTTTCAATACTCAATCCGGGAAGCGGCGCACATTCTCCAAGCCCCGTTACACCATTCTCCTCCAAAAACAGATACCAAACCGAGCGTGCCTTTAGTACCCCGCGCGATGTGCCGGCAGGTTGCTTAAAATGCAACTCATATTTTTGGTAGCGTGCTTTTATCATGATAATATCAAACCAAGCGAGAACAGTAAAGTTAATGCCAAAGTTTGCAATGCCAAGCGTTTTAAAAAGGGATCAAGCTGGCGACTGTCTTTTATGCGGAATATTTTTACAAGGTCGATAATTGAAACCGGCAACACCAACAGAAATAACCATTGCCACGGTGCTTTTTGTTGCTGAACTGTAAAAATGATCAGTGCAATCCACGCCAATAAAATCAATGAAGTATGATAGATCCTGCTTTTTAGTGGCCCCAGTTTTACGGCGATAGTATTTTTCCCCGACTGTTTATCGTTTTCAATATCGCGGGTATTGTTCAGGTTCAACACGCCGGTACTGAATAAACCAATACTGATGGCCGGCAGCCAAACTGCGGCTTCAATAACATTGTTGTGCAGGTAGAAAACACCGATAACAGGTAGCAAGCCAAAAAAGAGAAAGACAAACAAATCGCCCAGTCCAATATATCCGTATGATTTTTTGCCGGCCGTGTAAAAATAAGCTGCTAAAAGGGCCAGTATTCCCAGTCCGATATATACAAAAAATGCAGTTGGACTGTGATGCCATGTTCCAACAAAAACCAAAATGATACCCAGCAGAAAACTTAATCCGGCAATTACAAACATCCCGGATTTCATTTCTTTGATGGTGATTTCTCCGCCCTGCATTGTTCGTGTTGGGCCCAAACGTTTATCATTGTCGGTGCCTTTTTGAAAATCACCGTAATCGTTGGCAAAGTTCGAAAACACCTGAATCAGCGTGGCAGTGAGCATTGCAAGAATAAAAATAAGCCAGTTAAACCCATGCCAGAATGCTGCCAGTGCCGAGCCCATAAGAATACCCGATAATGCCAGTGGCAGGGTGCGTAACCGTGATGCTTTTACCCAACTTTTTGCTGTTGCCATATTTGATACTTGATGCTATATTTTGGATACTGGATACTGGATACCCCGACGCTGCGGTCGGGATTTGGCTGTGGCCGATTTTCAATTCGCTTCGCTCAACTCGTAACTCGTGGCTCGTATCTCGCTACTAATTATGGGAATTTTGGGTATTTTTTAAAGTCAGGTTTACGTTTTTCAAGGAAGGCATGTTTTCCTTCCTGTGCCTCTTCTGTGAGGTAGTATAATAAGGTAGCGTTTCCTGCAAACTCCTGAATTCCGATCTGACCGTCGAGTTCGGCGTTCAGTCCCAATTTTAGCATGCGCAGTGCCAGCGGACTGTGCTCCTGCATTTTTTGTGCCCAGGCAACCACTTCGTCTTCCAGCTGGTCAAGCGGAACAACTTTGTTTACCAGGCCCATTTCAAGTGCTTCGGCTGCCGAGTACTGACGACACATAAACCAAATCTCGCGGGCTTTCTTTTGCCCAACAACACTTGCAAGATACGACGATCCTAATCCGGCATCGAAGCTACCCACTTTCGGTCCTGTCTGACCAAAAATGGCATTTTCGCTGGCAATACTGATGTCGCAAACCACGTGTAACACATGGCCGCCACCAATGGCATAACCATTCACCATGGCAATTACCGGTTTTGGCATGCTGCGAATTTGTTTTTGCACTTCAAGGATGTTCAGTCGTGGAATACCATTTTCGTCGATGTAACCGCCGGTTCCTTTTACATTCTGGTCGCCACCCGAGCAAAAAGCTTTATCTCCGGCACCTGTCAGCACAATTACATTAATGCGGTTGTCTTCGCGGCAAATGTGCAAGGCATCGCTAATGTTGTTTACCGTTGTTGGACGGAAAGCATTGCGCACCTGCTCGCGGTTGATGGTGATTTTGCCAATTCCGTCGTAATAATCGAAAAAGATATCCTCGTATTCTTTAATGGTTTCCCATTGTCTTTTTGTATTCATTGTATGTTGTTTTTATTGTTTTACAAACTGAAATAAACCCCGAAATGTTTTTGTATTTACCTCCGCATCGGTGAAAACTTCCAGGATTGTCGCATTTTTACTTGTTGGAGAATACAACTCCGTGAGTGAGTCTTTTAACTCCGACTCATTTTCAGCACTAAAATAATCCAGCCCGAATGTTTGGGCAATACCTTGTGCTTTGAATTTGTTTTCGGCAAAAAAATGCTGCTGGAAAGCGGGTGATTCGCACGGCCCTTTTATCAAACTAAAGATGTTCCCTCCACCATTATTGATTACGATGATCCGAAGATTCTCGTTGATATAATTGTTCCACAAGGCATTTGAATCGTAGAAAAACGACAAGTCGCCGATCAAAACAGTATTTATTTTTTCAGAGACAGACGCATAACCTACCGCAGTTGACATTGGTCCGTCGATTCCGCTGGTACCCCGGTTACTTAAAAAAGTAGTGTTTTTTGCCCAGTCAGTAATTAAAGCGTATCGAACAGGTGAACTGTTTCCCAAATGCACAACCGAATTTTCGGGAATTGCCTGGCCAACCTCTGCAATTACTTTCAGATCAGAAAAAGGGCTTTCTGAAATATATTTGTCTCGCAGTTCGTTCACCTGCTTTTCCTTGTTTTGCCAACGTTGCAAATATCCCTGCTCTTTCTTGCTAACTCCAGGGAGTAATTGTGAAAAAAAGGTCTTTGCATCTGTTTGTACCACTTGCGTTAGTGACTGGTATGTATCGTAATGATCGTTGGCAGGTGATAAGTGCCAGTGTTGACCGGCTTTGTTTTTGCGCAAAAACTGTTTCAGTGCTTTAGAAACAAAATGCCCGCCAAAAGTGATCAGAATATCCGGTTGAAAATCTGCAGGAACATCAGCTAAAATGGCTGCCATTAGCGTATCGATACTTCCGCAAAAACTTACATCATTCAGATTGGCCAGATGTTCTTTTAAAACAACGACACCGGTTTTTTCGATAAACTCTACCAAAAGTTTTTCCAATTTCTGATCGGGATTTTGTTGTCCGGCCAGTATCAGTATTTTCTTTGATGAGTTAAGCTCAGTAGCTAACTTTTTCAGGCTTGCGTCATCAATGTCAAAAACTGATTCTTTAGCGTTGATCGCTTTTATGTTCGGTAATTCTTCGTCCAGCAAATCATGTAACGGCTCTTCGAGCGGAACATTGATATGCACAGGCGCTGGTTTTCCCGAAACAGCAGCGTTAAGACACTCGTTTATTTCGCGGGCAGCTTGCCACAGCTCTGTCTCCGATTCTTCCAGAGGGAGGTTGTATTCCTTTTTTACAAAATTGGAATAAATCCCTTTCTGATTGATGCACTGGTTTTCGAGCTGATCGATCCAGTACTCCGGGCGATCGGCAGTGATAACGATCAGCGGAATATTTAAATAAAAAGCCTCGGCAATGGCAGGTGCGTAATTCAATGTTGCTGTCCCTGAGCTGCAAACAATAGCAACAGGTTTTTTCAGTGCCTGTGCCAAACCCATTGCAAAATAGGCTGCACTGCGCTCGTCAACTACGTTGCGGCAATTAAATAAACCACTTCCCACAAAAGTGTTTATCATTGGCCCGTTTCGCGATCCGGGAGAAACAATCACGTCGTTTATTCCCTTCTGATGAAGGAGTGCTGCCAGTTGTTGAACGTGTTTTTTAGTTGAGATCATTCTGTCGTATAGCTTCTATTGCCGATAACAAGGTTTTTGCTTTGTTGTTGGTCTCTTCCCATTCTTCTTCGGGAACCGACCGCGAAGTAATTCCACCACCTGCATAAAGCATGTATTTTTGCGGAATAATTTCCATGCAGCGCAAATTTACAAATAATCTTACTGAATCTTTTAGTTGCCACGGACCAAGAAATCCGGCATAGTAACGTCGGTTGTGTTTTTCGACGGTACTTATAAATTTATCGGCCTTCGATTTTGGGAAACCACAAACCGCCGGCGTTGGGTGCAACTCGGCAATAAAATCACCCAAACAGTCGTCCAGTTTCTTTTTGGCAAACAGAAAACTGGTGAACAGGTGCGCCACTTTTCCGCTTTCCAGCGTTTCCGGTCCGCGGGTGGTGTACCGGTGAATATTAAATCGATACAGCAGATCTACCAGGTAGCGCGAAACAAAGGCTTGTTCTTCAATGTCCTTGGTGCTCCAGCCGTATTCTGTACCCGAGACCCGGGGTTGCGTACCGGCCAGCGAGACGGTCTCCATGGTTTTTCCTTCCGATTTTAATAGAATTTCGGGAGTGGCTCCCATCCACAAACCGGCTTTTGGCAGGTTAACCATATACACAAAAGCGTTTGGCGTTTGTTCGAATAGCTGCGAGTACAATTTCCCCAGCGATTCATTTTTTCGTTCTGCCGGAATAATGCGCGAAACAATAGCTTTTGCCAGTTTCGTATTTTTTATGGTATTTACTGTTTGCTCAATATCGGAAAGATATTCTTCCTTTTCAATTATGTAGTGCGATGTGTAGTTCGACTCTTCCTTTTGGCAGACTTTTACATCATTCATATCGAGCTGGAGGATTTCCTTAAGCCCCGTTTTGTAAATATCAGGTTTTAACAGAATCAGCGGTGTCTCTTCGCTAACGTGATAAGGCGCAAAAACAAATCCTTCCTGCCCGTTTAAGCGGCTTACCTCGTTGGGATAAATTAAGGCTTCCTGGCACGAAATAAGCAACTCAAGCGTTTTATCACCGGGCACAGACCAGAGGGCAAAAGAGCAGTTTTTGTTAACGAGTTCGTCGATCAGATGTATTAATCTTTCGTTATCGGTCATTCTTTTCAGTAATCATATTGGTAACACGTACAGATGAAATCAATCTCCCTTCTTCATTGCAAATATCAACATTCCACACATGCGTTTGTTTGCCCCGATGAACGATTTTTGCAACTGCCAGCGCCTTGCCTTTTTTTAACACGCCTGTGTGATTGCCGTTTACCATAATTCCCAACACATCGTAAGCGTTCATGTCAACTAATAACATGCTGCCCAAACCGGCAAGAGTTTCGCCCATTGCCAGGTTGGCGCCACCATGTAAAATGCCTCCCGGGCGCGAATTTTTTGCAGAGAGATCCAACATTCCCTCAACTCTTCCTTCCTCAATTTTTGTAATCTCAATTCCGAGGCTGCCAACCAGCGTGTCCCTAATGGCCTGATTGATCAGTTCAACGGGTGTATCGAATGATAATTGTGTAAAATCCATAGTGCTATCCTAAAACGAGACTAAAATAAGTGATAGTTTTCGAAAATTGCCAAAATGAGTTTTGTAATTTTAGGTTGAATTTCGAAATCGGGTAGATTGTGGTGGTATTTAACAAGCCTTTAATGGTAAACAGCTGCTATAATTTTTTTACATTTGTTTTTCATAAATCAACTTAAATAGAACCAAATGAGTATTTCCAGAAGAAACTTCTTATACAAATCAACCGCAGGAGCAGTGGCTGCTGCAAGTATTTCAAGTATCGTTTCGGCATGTGTTTCAGAACCGAAACAAAAGACAGCATCAATTTTTGCAAAAGGTAATACGGTATTGTTTCAGGGGGATTCGATAACCGACGCCGGTCGCGACAAACAAAATGAATCGCCAAACCGTGCATGGTCGTTCGGAAACGGTTATGCGCTTTTGGCAGCTTCACAACTACTAAATACATATCCAGAAGAACAACTTACTATCTATAACCGGGGGATTAGTGGTAATAAGGTTTTTCAACTGGCCGACCGCTGGGACAAAGATTGTATGGAATTAAAACCGGATGTGCTGAGTATTTTAATTGGTGTGAACGACTACTGGCACACACGAGATGGTCATTACGACGGCACCATTGAGATTTATGAGAACGATTACCGTGCTTTACTAAAACGCACGCAGGAAGCTTTCCCGGGTATAAAATTGGTTTTGTGCGAGCCATTTTATGTGCTTAAAACAAGCGCAGTTGACGAAACATGGATTGAACCAATGCAACAATACCAGGTGGCAGCAAAAAAGATATCGGACGAATTTGAAACCATTTGGGTACCTTTTCAGAAAGTATTTGATGAGGCCATTAAACACGCTCCGGGAACCTACTGGACACCCGACGGAGTGCACCCTTCAATGGCCGGTGCCGAACTGATGGCTGCGACCTGGTTAAAAGCTGTTGGTGAATAATCGGATACGATATAATTTCCAATATTGAATTCTAAATATCCAATATCCAATTTCGAATACTTGATCATTGAGCATTCTACATTGAGTATTGGATATTTTTTATTATCATTATTATTCTTTCTTAGTCAACGGCTTCAAAATAGTCCTTTTATAGAGAAGTGATAAAATAACTCCCCTCGAAAACATAAAAAGCAACATTCCCATCCAAAGCGCATGATTATTCCAAACCGGATTTAAAAAATAATAAACCGGAGCAAATATCAAAAAGGTGGAAACCAGCAGGCTGTTTCGCATGGGGCGCGATGCTGTTGCACCGATATAGATTCCGTCCCAAATAAATGAACCAACACTTGCAATTGGAATAAGCACCACCCAAACCAGAAACTTTTGAGCGGTTTGAATTACATCTCTCTGCGAGGTAAGCAGTTTTAAAATGAAATTGGTGCCCGTTAAGTACAGTAGGGTAAAAGTAATTGCCAGTCCCAGTCCCCAATAAAGAAGCAGTTTTACAACTTTCTTTAAGTTTTCAATTTGTTTGGCACCTATAAATTTGCCTACCAACGCTTCGCCGGCAAAAGCAAAACCATCGATAAAAAAGGAAAAGAACATCAGAAACTGCAGCAGGATTGAGTTTACGGCGAGTATGGTATCGTTAATACTGGCCGACTTTGACGTGAAGAAGGTAAATACAACGATAATACAAAAACTGCGAATGAAAATGTCAGTGTTCACCCTAAAGAAGTTTGCGATGAACTTTAGGTCCATTACCCCGGCTTTTGTAACCAAGGGGAGCATTTTCTTATATCTTTTGAATAACAGAAGAATTGCGGTGAGCAATCCGGCGTATTGAGAAATCACGGTTCCGAGGGCTACTCCATCAGATTTCATTTTTAATCCAAAAACAAAAAATACACTGAGCAGAATATTTACAGCATTCACGAGGATAGCGATAATCATGGGATAGCGAGCATTTTGCATTCCTAAAAACCATCCGCTGAAAACAAACAGGCTCAAGGCTGCAGGTGCTGCCCAAATTCTTATTCTGAAGTATTCATTGGCCAGCGTTTCTACTTCGGGACTACCGCCTATTAATTTAAAACTTGCCCAGGCAATCGGTGATTGAAGCAGTAGAATAATAACACTAACGGACAATGTTAAAAGCAGAGCACGTATTAATATGGTTATTGATTCTGCCGTTTTTTTTTCGCCAAAAGCCTGTGCTGTAAAACCGGAGGTGCTCATTCGCAGAAAACCAAACCCCCAGTAAATGATATTAAAAATCACACTCCCAAGCGAAATGGCACCAATGTAAATTTCCGATCCGAGGTGTCCCATCAGGGCCAGATCGATCAATCCCAGCAACGGAACGGTTATGTTACTGATGATATTGGGAAGGGCAAGTTTTAATATGCTTTTATTCATCCTTTTTTTAAGAGGGGCAAAGGTAATATTATTGATCAGGCCATTAAAAAGATAAAAGTAAATAAAAATATTTCGATCTCTTTTCTGCCTGATGACTGGGCTTTTGGCTCAATCTTTAGAATTAATTCATTGAAGTTCTGTATTTATTAATTCCTTCTATGAACAATAAAGGATTTCAATGTGTTTTATTATTCGAAGATTTGGATTAATTCTAAATAGCGTCTATTTTTGCTAATGAGAAATAAACATATTTAAATCTTTAAATAATAATAAAATGGCATTTGAATTACCAAAATTAGGATACGATTACACGGCACTGGAGCCACACATTGATGCAAGAACAATGGAAATCCATCACAGTAAGCACCATGCAGGTTATACAACAAACCTGAATGGAGCAGTTGAAGGAACTGATCTTGCAGGAAAATCAATAGAAGAAATATTAAGTGGAGTGTCTGGTCAATCAGTAGCAGTACGAAACAACGGAGGTGGATTTTATAACCACAATTTGTACTGGGAAGTAATTGCACCGGGTGGTGCACCTGCTCCGGAAGGAGTATTATTAGACGCAGTAAATGATTCATTTGGAAGCATAGAAAATTTTCAGGAAGCCTTCACCAAGGCAGCTTTGACTCGCTTTGGGTCAGGTTGGGCATGGTTGGTTCTTCAAAACAATAAGCTGGTGGTTTCGTCTACGCCCAATCAGGATAATCCGCTGATGGATGTGGCCGAAGTTCAGGGAACTCCAATTTTGGGGATTGATGTATGGGAACATGCATATTACCTG
>NZ_JBFHGM010000158.1:0-11808 GCF_041583095.1 Draconibacterium sp. | reverse complement strand
TTGATAAAATAATCCCGAAACGCTCACCAAAATTCATTGCTGTATTGTTTTCAGTATTAAAGTTCAAGTTTATTTCCATCGGGAACTGTGGTTTCATATTAATCTCCTGCATTCCTGAAACTGTAGAACCGGAGATCTTTTTTGAACCTGATTTTAGTTTTTCAAATTCTTTTACCGGCGACGAAACAAGTAGATAGTCGTTATAGATTTCTGTCAATTCCAGGGTTCTCGGGAGGGTAAATGCCCCCCTCCAGCCCGATGTCGGAATCTCATTTGCATATTGCCAGTTATTCATCCAGCCAATTAAAATTCTTCTGCCATCCTCATCCGGAATATCCGACCATGTTACACCTGCATAATTATCCTTACCATAGTCCAACCATTTAGTCCTTTCTCCGTGTGGTTCAAATACATGCCCGTCAAATTCGCCAACAAAATATTGTGTCGCCGAACCTCCATTTGGCCCTCCCGGATTGATACTTACCAGTAATACCCACTTAATTTCGTCTGTTCCTTCCACTTGCAAAGGAAACAAATCAGGGCATTCCCAAACGCCGCCATGTGCTCCAATTCCTTCTCCGAATTCGCTTTCCAGGGTCCAGTCGATTAAATTAGGCGAAGAATAGAAATTGATATGGTCGAGCACGGCAAGGGTCATTATCCATTTCTCACTTTCGGGGTGCCACATCACTTTTGGGTCACGAAAATCACGAATTCCGGGATTAGGTAAAACCGGGTTGTTTTCATATTTCGTCCAGCTACGCCCTTTGTCAAGGCTATATGCAATTCCCTGAGACTGAAATTTATCAGTTCCGGTATTTTCCAACTCCCGATTGTGATAGGTAAAAATAGCCACCATTGGCGGAACGCCGTTTTCTCCCAAACCCGATGTATTTTCCCAGTCAATTACAGCACTTCCCGAGAATATCCATCCTAAACTGTCGGGGTACAATGCTATTGGGAGCTGTTCCCAGTGAATGAGGTCTTTGCTTACCGCATGCCCCCAGTGCATTGGCCCCCAGATTGTAGTATCCGGGTTATGCTGAAAAAACAGGTGGTATTCACCATCGTAATACACCATCCCATTCGGGTCATTAGCCCACCCTGTTTCAGGCGAGAAATGAACCTTGGAACGGTATTGTTCATTGTATTTTTCTTGTTGGTTGTTTGCCGACGGCTCGCAGGCACTTAAGATAAAAACTACCACCAGAAGCTTATAAAATGTCTTCATCATTATTAATTTACTTTTATAAATTGTTGAGTTGATATTTGGTTGTCATTCAAAACATAAAGAATGTAGTGTCCCGTTTTTAAATCGCTTATATCGATTTCGGACGAGGAAATACCGGGAAATATTATTTTTTCTTTCAGGGTTTGTCCCAGTAGGTTTATAACTTTTGCTGTGGCGGTTTTACTGGTTCCAGCATTCAGCGTAAAGTGTATTTTGTGGTTGGCCGGGTTAGGATATACATCAATCGATTTTATGTTTTCTCTTCTGTCCAGTATTCCTGTGCCCAGCTCCTCTTCCCAAATTGAGTTGAGCTCCCAACCATTAAATGATTGAAGTACTGATGATTCATTTATCGAGAATAATTCGATGCCTTTTTGAAAATAAGGATTAGGAAACATCAATGAAGTTAATACAACATCTCCATCATTCACAAAAACTTCAAGCGACAGTTGGTCAACAAAAACATGAAAACTGATTTTGTTTTCTTTTAACTGCACAGGAGCATTTATAACCCGCGGAAATTTGCTGTTAAAGCTTACATATCCGCTTTGTGTACGGTCGATAAAAACATTCGAGGTTTTAGCGTCGTAACCCAATACCATTTTATTGGCATCCGACACACAAAGATTAAAGCCGACTTTCTGATCGCTTCCCGGGTTTACTTCGTAAACTGCTTCAAACTCATAAGTATTTTTCAGAGGTTTAAACTCTGTTAATACAGTTGTTCCTTCTACTGTTTTGTTCGTTAGTACTACTTCTTCCTTTCTTAACTTCTTCAATTCCTCAATTGGCTTTTGAGTGATTTTATAACCTTGAAGAGTGCTAACCAGCTGTATTTCGCGGGGCAGCGACTCAGCTGTACTTCCTCCCCAGGAGGTCGGAATGCTATTGGCATAATCCCAGTTATTCATCCAACCAAGCCAAACGGTACGGTCGTCATCTGCATCGTAATTCCGATAAGTTCTTACAGCATAAAAATCGGGGCCGTAATCAATCCAGTAGGCATGTTCGTATCTATGGTCGGTAAGAATATCCGAGAACATAATGTGGTCGATATTAATGTGTCCCCAACTACCTGAGAAATTGTCGATAATTTGTAATACTGCAGTTTGTCCGATGTATTCACTTATATCCCAGCCAAACCATTTTAGCTGTTCCGAATTGTCACCGGTAGCCGTTCTTACAACTTCTCCGTTTACAAGTAGGTTAATACAGGTTAAATTATTGTGGTTTCCGCCAGATATTAAAAAGTTGATAAAATTCTTGGAAACCGTAAACTCCGGAGATGCCAGTTTCCCGGTTGCGGCATCGCCACCATTAAAAGAATTCACCAGGTAGTCGCCCAAATAACCTGATACATCCATTTGGCCGGACAGGGATCCATTTGCCGGGCCCGTGCCAAAAGCAGTTCCTTCTGTAGTCCATGTTCCGTAATCAGAATCTTCAAAATCAGTAAATAGTTCACCGTTGATACCGGTGCCATTTTTCAAATAAGTCAGGGTTGTACCGTCAGGAGTGAAAGTACTTCCATCAAAATCGCCTACCCAGTATTGCCCACGATTAGGACCCATCCCACAAATCATAACCCACTTCTTATTTTCAGGATTACCATCTAATGGGAGTTGAAAAAGGTCGGGAACTTCCCAGGCGCCTGTTCGTGCACCAAGTGGCCCGAAAGACGATTGTTTAGTCCAGTTTTTCAAATCAGGAGAGCTATAAATTTCAATACGATGTTCACCCGGACGTGTAATAGCCATAGCCCAACGGTTGAGTTGCGTATCCCAAAATACAGAGGGGTCCCTGAAATCGGTTGAAGTGGAAGGAATTACCGGGTTATCGTTGTAATAATTGAAGTATTTAAAATCGGGCGAAGTACTCGATGAGATTCCCTGCGTTTCAATATTTGTTGTTCTATTGTGCATGGTATAAATCGCCACGGCAACCGTGTCATCTCCGGTTCCAAACCCGGCAGTGTTTGCAGTATCTACAACTACCGAACCTGTGTAGTAATCGAAAGACGAGTTTCCTCCCTGCATGGGCCAGGGATATTCTTTCCAGTACACCAAATCTTCGGAAACGGCGTGTCCCCACCAAAAAAGATGGTACAGACTGTCGAATTTTATGGTTCCGTCCGGGTCACCAATCCAGCCACTTTTGGGAGAAAAATGGAATTGTGGCCGGTACTGCTCACTATAGTCCTGAGCTTTAACAATAAGCGAAAAGCTGAACAACACACCAATTAATAGGGTCACAAATATATTCTTCATAATAATTTGTTTAATTATTTAATCTCCCAAAGCTGTTATAAGAAGGAAGCCTGAAATGGCTTCCTTCCTTTTATGAATTATTCTTTCGATTTTGCCAATAGATATGCAATGCAATTCGATGTCAGCTTCTCGCGGTTACCCGCTGTGTTTTCAACATCATTCTCAGCATACCAGTCATAAGTTCCTGAACCAATAAAGATAGCGGCACCTTTACCATCATGTTTATCCCATAAAACCAGGTTAATCTCCATGCCGTTCCAGTTGGACACCAATACTTCACAGTTGTTAACGGTTTCGAAGTATGCAACCCGTTCCTCAATGGTTGAGCCACCAACTGCGTAATCCGTCCAGTCATCCACGTTATACTGGTTGGTACGGTTACGGCGTGCAACTCCGTTAGGCAACATTATAAATTTTGTTGGGTCATCACTTTTATAGTTTAATCCCTGAGCTATGGGGTTTTCTGGATTACCGTACCACCTCAAATCCCAATCGCCCCAGTTATAAGAATCAGGATTTGCCTCGATATCGCCAAAAGCATTGTTTGGAGCATATTTTGCTTCGCTAACAATTCCCAGTTCATCAACCAGCGAACCGGCAAAATTGGTTAACAGGATGTTACCTCCATTTTCATAATACGTTTTCAGCTTGGATACTATTGCAGAATTATCGGCAACTCCGTATAACATTTGAGCATCAGGCCAGCAAGGGCGTGTACCCTGGTCTGAATGATACCAAACGGCATTGTATTTGCTCAAATCTACTGTGCCATCGGCAACCTGACTAAAACTTACATATTCAGCAGAAGGATATTTCTTTAAAAACCATTCTGCAGCTTTTTGGTCATCTAAAATCGTCATAGCAGATACATTGGCAGGCTCGCCCAAAAAGGCAAAATAGAATTTCTCAGAAACAGTTACGGTGTATTGGCAGTAAATATCGCCGTTTACAATCGTAAACTCAACAGGATTGGTGAAATCCATGCTTGATGTAATAGCAGGAGTAATGACAGCTCCTGCTGGAAGTACAATCTCCGGGCTTATATTGCTAAGATCAATATTGCTCCCGCTTTCGATGGTTACCGTAACGGTTTTGTTTGCTTCATCGATTTCGCCTTCAGTCCCCGCAACCGAGAAACTCTGTATTTTAACATCAGCATCCAGGTTCAGCGAGCTTGTGTAATCCTCTTCGCAGGAAGAAAATAATCCGGCCGAAAAGGTTATCAGTATTATATAAATCAAATATTTCTTCATTTCAATTTCTTTTAAATGTTTAACTGTTACCAACCGTGATTTTGCTTATACAAACCTTTACTAAAATCAATTTGATTTTGAGGAATAGCAAAATACTCATGCTTCCCTTCCGTAAACTGACCATCTTTCAAGTATTCTCGTTTGGTTTTTTCTTCAGCAAAATAATTGTTGATATAATCTCCGGCTATTCCCCAACGTACCAAATCAAAAAAGCGAATACCTTCCATTGCAAACTCTAAGCGTCTTTCCCAGCGCAAAGCCTGGCGGGCAAATTCCTGAGTCCAGTCACAGTTTACACCAGGTTTGTAGATGTCCATTTTGTAGTTTGAACTTGGCGTGCCATCGTTCATTTTCAACATGGCTGTGCTATTGTTTGCACGTTGACGAATCTCATTTATGATTGGCAATGCTTCATTCTGGCGTCCCAATTCAATTAATGCCTCAGCTTTCCATAATAATACATCGGCAAAACGAATAATGTCGGTATTTTTCGAGCTTGCCATAAAAGGTGGTACTTTTTGAAAGCAAGCACAGTTAGGTGACTGGTTTTCTTTAAGTGAAGAGAAATGCCCGTAAATTTGTGTTGCCCGGGCCCAATCTTTCTGATAAATAAAATTGGGGTCGTATTTCCAGGGATGGCCCGGGATTGCAACAGTATGGTCTAAACGTACATCAAAAGAATTATCGTAAAAATCAGCACCTTCAAGTACATCCGAGTCGTTAAATGTATCGAACTGTGGCAATCCATTTCCGTCGGTTTTAAATGAATTCACAAGGTTCTGTGATGGAATATGGAACCAGCAACAGCCGTACTCCGGGTTCATCGGGTAATTCAGCATATTTCCCCAATCCAGGCGACCTTTCGGTGTTCCGTCGTCAACCGAACGTTGAATAGAAAAAACCGATTCTGTGCTCCCTTCGTCGTGGCTCCAAAGGAAGTTGTAGCCAAAATCGGTAAACAAAGAGTATTGGGCCGAAACTTCATCAACAAGGTCAACAACCTCCTGTAATTTTGAAGAATTTATACTGGTTACTGCGTTATCTTCGCCCTGTTCGTAAGCCTGGTAAAGTTTTGTTTTTGCCAGATATGCTTTGGCAGCATACATATTTGGCCTTCCCTTGTCACTTTGAGTTTCAGGAAGATTACTGGCAGCAAATTCAAATTCGGCAGCAATTTTATCCCAAAGTTCCTGATCCGAGAATTCACGATTCGATACTTCGCCATAAGCTTCACCAACTACAGTTTCATCAATCCAGGGAATGTATTTAAACATGGTTTTCAGAATAAAATAATGATGCGCTCTGAGAAAACGCATTTCCGCCTGACGTTCTGTTTTCTCCGGATATTCTTCTTCGGAAAGCTGATTGATGACTTTAAGTGCTTCGTTCGCACGTCCAACACCCACGTATAATCTGTACCATTTCTGGTCAACAAGAGGATTATCGGTTGTGTTAAAAGCAAAAAGTTCCATAAAATTGAATTCCCAGATATCACCGGTTCCGCCACCGCCTTTGTAAGAATCTCCACTGGTATTGTCAGCATATGGCCAAAGCGAGTTTGGAGCGGTGTAATGGTCATTACCAAGCTCTGCATAAGCTGCGATAACCATTCCTTCTGCATTTTCGGGGGTTAAAAGCTGGTCGTTACTGATGATACTCTTCGGAGTCATCTCCAGAAAGGAATCCGAACAGGAAATTAAAAATCCTGTTGCAATGATTGCTAATAGTATTATTGTTTTATTCTTCATGATAGTCCGTTTTTAAAAAGTTAGATTAACACCAATGGTATAACTTGCCGGGATCGGATATGCAAATCCGGGCGATTCAGGGTCAACACCTGTAAACTGGTCGCTACCTTTCGAATCTTTTATCGTGAAAAGGTTTTGTCCTTGCAGGTAAATCCGGGCTGATGACAGTTTGGCTTTATTAACCAGATTTTTAGGGAGATTATAACCCAACTGCAGATTTCTCAATTTCAGGTACGAACCGTTTTCAATGAAATAGGTTGACCCCCGGTTTTCGTTGTTCGTATCGGTCAGAGTCAACATTGGAATAGTAGAACCAGTATTGTTTGGAGACCATGCATCCAGCGTTCTTGATCCAAAGTTTGTTCCCTGCCATATAGATGTGAAATCGGTGAGGTGTTTATATTCGTTATAGACATCGGCACCATAAATTCCCTGAAAGAATATATTTAAATCGAAATTTTTATAGGAAAAGCTGGCGTTTAATCCGTATTCAAAATCCGGATTAGGATCTCCAATCCATGTCCTGTCCAATGCATCAACAACACCATCTGGTTCATAAACAAAATTACCTTCTGCATCCAGTCCACCAATATCTTTATAACGAATCCGACCAACTCCTTTGCCGGTTTGTTCAGCATGTGCATCCACTTCTCCCTGGTTCTGGAATATTCCATCCGCGATATATCCAAAATGAACCAAATCAGAATGTCCGATTACGGTTTTGTCCGTTGCTGGGTCGCCAGGGTATCCAGTAAGAACTTCATCGGGCAGATAGGTTACTTCTCGTTTATACGACGATACATTTGCAGATAAATCCATACTAAGTCCACTTGCAAAATCTTTTCTGTAACCAAATACTACTTCCCATCCTCTGTTCTCAAGTGTTGCACCGTTTACCCATTGGTTTCCGCCTTCACCTTTAACTGCTAGATAAGGAGGTTCAATTAAAATATCCTTTGTTTCCTTAAAGAAATAATCGATACTTCCGTAAATGGCCTGATCGAAGAAACCAAAATCGATACCAAGGTTAGTTTGATTGGCTTCTTCCCATTTGAGCAGTGGATTACCCTCGCGGATTTTTCTGAATCCGGAAGGTAGCGTTCCAGTATCAACTCCCATTATATCATAAGCTGTTCCAGAGTCGAAAACCCATGTAGGATCAACACCATAATCGGTACGATAGATTGAATAAATGGCTTCGTTACTTATCTGCTGGTTACCAGTAATACCCCAGCCAGCTCTTAGTTTCAGGTTCGAAACCGACGAAACAGACTCCATAAAGTTTTCTTCGCTGATTCTCCATCCTAAAGAAAAGGCAGGAAATATTCCGTACAAATTATCTTTACCAAAACGTGATGAACCATCGCGGCGTAGTGTTGCAGAAAACAAATATTTTGAATCATATACATAGTTAGCTTTCGCGAAAATGGAGAATAATGAGTTCCCCGAGCCTCCTCCTCCGTTTAATACTTTTTCCGTTCCGGCATCTAGGTACATATAGTCCGGATCTTCAAGAACAAAACCTTCGCGACTTGCCCAGAACCATTCATCTTCGTATTTAATGGCTTCAGTTCCTGCAACCACATCAAGACTGTGTTTCTCTTTTTCGTACTTGTAATTCAATGTGTTGGTCCATGTCCACGATAAGTTGTGCGACTGTGAAGTGGTTGTACGGTTAATGTCGCTAATCAAAAATCCCGACACATAACTATAATCCATTTTACGCCTGTAAGTTTGGGTGTAGTCCACACCATAACTTGTCCTGAAATGTAGTCCTTTCATTATCTCGAGGTCGGCATAAATATTTCCAAAAACCCGCGATGATTTTCCTTTGTTTTGTTTGTTCTGCTCGATTAAACGAACCGGATTGTGCCGGTCTGTCATTCCAGGGGCAGGACCACCCCAGCCACCATCAACAGAATTTACCGGAACTACGGGTTGTTGCACCAATGCCAGGTACATTACATCACCGGTAGGAATTTCAGCATTGTATATTTTTGAAACATTCAGGTTTTCTCCCACTTTTAATTTACCGTCCCAAAAATTATAATCGGAATTAATACGTGCGGTAATTTTATTCGAGTTGGTTTCTTTGATAATTCCATCGTGGTTGTAATAATTCAAAGAAATAAGTGAACTTCCTCTTTCATTTCCATTAGAAATTGTGAGGTTATAGGACTGAATAAGTGAAGTTTGAGAAATCTCGTCGTACCAGCGTGTATCTGCCGGACGCATTGTTTGTGCAGGATCAATATATTCAGGCAATAAAATTTTGTCGAGCACTGCGTTATCGCCTTCCATATGCCAGTCGTATTTATAAATACTTGAAGTTGGTGTCAATCCGTCGTTGATTGCAGCCTGCCAATTTACATATCCCCGGTCATAGGTATTTAGTACATCGAGTTTTGAGGTATATTCTTGAATCGTAGCATAAGAGCTGAACTCAACCTTAGTAACTCCTTCTTTACCTTTTTTAGTTGTAATAAGAATTACACCGTTGTTTGCACGCGCACCATAAATACTAGCAGCCGATGCATCTTTTAATACCTGCATCGATTCGATGTCGTTGGGGTTGAGTTGCTCAATACCTCCTGTTGTAGGTACTCCATCAATAATATACAAAGGGTCGTTACTTCCTCCTCCCATAGTACTACCACCACGGATTCGAACAGTGGCGAATGATCCTGGATTCCCGTCGGTAGTTACATAAAGCCCAGCTACACGGCCCTGCAATGCTTTTACAGCATTTCCGGTTGGCGTTTCCTTTACTTCATCCATTTCAACTACGCTGATAGCACCTGTTAAATCAGCTTTTTTCTGTGTTTGATAACCCGTTACAACAATCTGGTCTAAGCCAATAGCTTCTTCATTCAACTGTACATTAATTGTTGTTTGGTTGCCTACAGCAATTTCCTGTTTAAGCATACCCACAAAACTGAATACGAGTGTTGCATCTGTTGAAACAGAGATGGTATAATCTCCGTCAATACCAGTAATTGTTCCATTCGTTGTTCCTTTTTCAATAATAGTTACGCCGGGCAAACTTTCCCCGTTGGAGTCTGTAACATTACCAGAAACAGTGGCTTGCTGTGCAAACGACACTGTTGAAAGCAAACTCAACAGGACAATAAATATCCCTTTGCCTGCTTTTTTCAATTTGATTAGTTTCATCATAATTAGATAAGATTACTTAGATTTTGTATAATTTGTTTCTCACTTACACTGAAATATCAGATAATATCGAATTGATTTCCTTCATATCGTAATTAGGAGTTGCTCCTGTTTTTGTTGCCACAAAGGCACCGGTTGCACATGCAAATGCTAAAGCTTCATCAGGGGTTTTACCATTTATAAGCGAAGAAATTAAACCCGCCAGAAATGCATCGCCAGCCCCAACAGTATCTACTGCATTTACTTTAAAGCCCGGATGTTCGTAAAATTCACCATCGCAGTATAAAATGGCTCCGTCTTCACCTTTTGTGATACAAACCATTTTTATATTGTATTGCGCAGCAAACCATTTAATCAGGCTTTTTTCATCATATTTATGTTTATTATACCAGTTTGCAAAAACGACCAATTCATCATCGTTCATTTTTACGATGTCTGTGTTTTGGAGTAGTGTTTCTACAATTTCCTGTTTGTCATAAGGTTTCCTGAAATTAACATCCATAAGTTTTAGCCCGTCATAAGTGAGTAAACGCATAATAGTTTGCCGGGCAATCGGATTTCTTGATGCCAGTGTGCCGAAAATGAGAAGACCTGCATTCTTGGCTTTCTCCATCAAACTATCTGATAGCTTAATAGCATCCCAAGCAACCGGTTCACATATTTCGTAAGTTGCATTATTGTTTTCATCCAAGTGAACAAGTACTTCGCTTGTTGGCAATGATTCATCTTCCTGGATATATTGGGTGTCAACGCCTGACTTATTTAAAAAAGCCTTTAACTCTTTCCCTGCATCGTCATTTCCGATACTGCTGGCAATTGCGACATCCATCCCAATTGCATTCAGGTGAAGCGCAACGTTCATTGGGGCCCCTCCGGGTTTTGCTCCCGAAGGTAACCTGTCCCAAAGCACTTCACCAATACACAATATTTCCTTGTTTTTAATTTCCATGATTAGTTTCTTTTGATGTTATATGATGGGTGTTATTTTCTTTTCATCTCAAGCTGAATTTCCTCCAGCGATTTCCCCTTGGTTTCAGGAAGAACTTTCCATGCAAAAAAGAAATGGAATACCATCATGATCGCGAAAAAACCAAAGGAGACTCCGCCGCCAACTGCATTGTTTAAAACCGGAAATCCCCATATAAGTGCAGCAGCAAAAATCCAATGTGTAAAACTTCCGAGTGCCTGTCCCTGCGAACGAACTTTGTTAGGAAAAATTTCAGAAATAACAACCCAGAGAACAGCTCCCTGGGAAAATGCAAAAAACGCGATAAACCCCATCAGGTAAATCATCACCCCGTAACCTCCCAGGTCGGAGTAATCGCCCGTGAAGAACGACTTTGAAAGCATCCCAAGAAAAAATACCATACCAACTGAACCAACCATTAACAATGTGCGCCGTCCATATTTGTCGATAAGAAAAAGAGCTACAAAGGTGAAAAGCAGATTTGTTGCACCTACCGAGATGGATTGGAGTAAAGAGATATCGGTTTCGAACCCTGCCATTTCGAAAACACGCGGAGCATAAATCATTATGGCATTAATACCGGCTAATTGGTTGAAAGCTGCAATCATTATTGCAATCATCACCGGTAAACGGTTTTCTTTTACAAACAGTTTACCGTAACCGATAGCTTCTTCCTGCTCAACTGATTCTTTGACAATCCTGACTTCCTCTTCCGGATCCTCAGCTTTGATACGTTCAAAAGTGGACAAAGCCTCTTCATATCGTCCATGGTTAATTAACCATCTCGGACTTTCAGGAACCAGATTCAACAATAAAAAGAATGAAAGGGCAGGAATTGCCTCAATTCCAATCATCCAACGCCAGGAATCGAGATCAATGGTGCTGACCAAAAAATAATTAACTGCAAATGCCAGGAAAATAGCGAATACAACAAAAAACTGATTGAGTAACACTAATTGCCCACGTTTTTTTGCCGGTGATATTTCGGCAATGAACATGGGTGTAACCACTGAAATACAACCTAGCATTATGCCTGTTACCAATCTAAAAAACAGTAACATACCCCAGCCTATTGAAAAAGCACTTCCTAAAGCTGAAATAAAAAAGATACCTGATAAAATGATTAAAGATTTGCGTCGGCCAAACTTTTCAGCTGGTTTCCCTATTATTA